>JACQQR010000022.1 GCA_016206875.1 Candidatus Omnitrophota bacterium | reverse complement strand
TCACTAAAGTGACAGTCACTGACTGAGGTGAGGTAGGTAGTGACAGTCACTGACTGAGGTGAGGTAAGTAGTGACTGTCACCTCGGGTGACTGTCACTTTTGCTTTTGACTTTTTCTTTTGTTGATTTTTTCGGTAAAAAAAGGGGGAAAGAATGGATATTGCTTATCAAACCGTAAGTTTTTTTTATCACCTTTCATTAATTGCCTGGCTGGGCGGCATTATGACTATTGGATTTGTGGTGGCGCCTATTTTATTTAAAACGCTTTCTTCGCGCGCGCAAGCCGGAGAAGTGGCCGTGCGCGTTCATCGCCGTTTTGCGGTGATCGAGCTTGTGTGCATGGTCATACTTTTGGTTTCTTCCGCGCTGATTTTGAGGCTATGGGAAAACATGGATACGCCCGTGGTCATCCGCTATTTGCTCATTTTTGATATGGTGGTACTGGCCGTGTTTCATAGCGCCGTGGTCACGAAACGCTTGCGGCTCATTCGAGAGCAAATTCAATTTGATACGGTGACAGAGTCTGATCCCAAGCTGCTTGAATTCAAACGCTGGCACAAAATTTCAGTGATCATCCATGTGGCCATTTTACTGTCGGGCTTGGGCGCGCTCTTCCTTTCTTAATATTATGGCTATTCGCGCAATTTTATTTGATTTGGGAAACGTGCTTGTCGATTACGAGCCCAATATTTTTCTTTCCCGTCTTCATGAGTATTCTAAAATCTCAACAAGCGAGCTCATGCGCTATTTCCTGAACTCTCCTTTGGATGTGGCGTACACGGAAGGAAAAATTTCTTCCGAAGAGTTTTTTGAAACAGCGGCCGGAGAGCTGGGGTTACAGTGCGGGCCCGGGCTTTTCCGCGATTTTTGGTGCGATATTTTCTCGGCAAAAAAGGAAATGGAAGAGCTTGTGGGAGAGGTCAAAAAGAATTATCCGGTGTGGGCGCTTTCCAACACCAATGAATGGCATTTTGAGTTCCTACGCCCCAAATTCGGATTTTTAAGTTTGATAGACAAATATTTTCTTTCCTTCCGGCTGAAGTGCCAAAAGCCCGACCCAAAAATATACGAACAGGTGATTCGCTCAACCGGTTTTGAGCCGAACGAAATATTTTTTGTGGATGATTTGGAAACGAATGTGAAAAGCGCGCGGGCCATGGGCTTGCGCGCAACGGTTTTCCGTTCGGCCCGGCAATTGAAGCAAGAATTTTCCGAAGCGGGAATTTTGATTTAACATGCAAAAAATTTATTCCCTCACGGTGTTTTTCTGTTTGGTTGCCCACGGTATTTCTCTGGCCGCCGGGGGCCCCATCCGCACAACAATTTCCCTTCCGCTCTCTTCGCCCGAAGTTCCTGTGATGCGTGTAGCAGTGCTTCAAAATGTAGAGCAGGCCCATGTGGAATTCTCTTCGCCGTATCAAGTGAAGCATCCGGTGACCGGAGATTTATTGGCCCAGGGGGTGACCCAAAAAAATATTATCATCCATACAACGCCTGAAGGAATTCAAATTGACGGGAGGCTGATCCGATTGCCCTATTTCCACGTGACGGCTGAAGACGAGATGATTCAAATCGAAGGGAAAACGTACCGTGCGCGGCTGCGCGTTCAAAAAAACGCGCGCGGCAAATTGCTTTTGGTGAATGAAATCAATTTGGATGAATATTTAAAAGGCGTGCTACCCAAAGAAGTAGACCCGCGCTGGCCTATGGAAGCGTTACAAGCTCAAGCCGTGGCGGCGCGCACCTTTGCCATGTTTCAGGCGCTTAAAAATCCGAATGCCGCATATTTTTTGACCAGCGATGTTACAAGCCAGGTGTATGGCGGAAAATCTTCGGAAAATTCCCGGGCCTCGGAAGCCGTAGAGGCCACGAGCGGGCAGGTGATGACGTACCGGGGCCTGCTCGTAGCCGGTTACTTTCATTCTTCTTGCGGAGGCCGCACTACCCGCGTGGATTCTGTGTGGAATGCCTCGCCGGCGCGGCCGCTTTCAGGCGTAACTTGCGGATTTTGCGCCGGCTCCAAATATGATTCTTGGAAAACAGAGGTGAGTTTGGAAGACGTCCGCAATAAACTCAATGCGCACGGTTATCGTTTTGGGCCGATTACGCGTGTTGAGGCATTAGATTACGATCGCTCGGGCCGCGTGAAAAATTTGGCCATTCACCACTCCGCCGGTGTGCGCAAAATGCTTTCCAGCGATTTTCGTTTGTTCGTTGGAGCCGAAAAAATTCGAAGCACGCTGGCTAAATTTCAAACTTCAGGCGGCAAATTGTTTGTTGCGGGCAAAGGCTGGGGGCACGGCGTAGGCATGTGTCAGTGGGGAACGAAAACCATGGCGGAGCGCGGTTGGATGCACGAAGCCATTTTGCGGTTTTATTATCCCGGAATCCAAATGACGCAGGCTTATGTTTCGCCGCTTCACGCATCGGAAGAAAACTGGTTTTCAAAAACAGTCGGCACGATTCAAAGTTGGTTTGGCGGGTGAGGGGGTTGATGGATACAGATCACGCGGTAAGCATCTTGAAGCAAATTGCGGTGCTGCTGGAACTTCGCCAAGAAAATAGATTCAAGATTCTTGCCTTCGAAAATGCGGCACGCATTCTTGAAGGCCAGAGCGCCGACTTGAACACATTGATCACGAGCGGCGCCCTTGAAACTTTAAAGGGTATCGGCAAAGGTCATATTGCGCGCATACTGCATGAGCTTTACGAAACAGGGAAGTGCCTTGAATACGAGAAGCTTACAAAAGAATTTCCGCCCACCCTGTTCGATTTGTTTCATATTCCCGGCCTGGGAAGCAAACGCATTCAACTTCTTTATGACAAGCTAAAAATCAAATCCATTCAGGAACTCCAAGAGGCTTGCGAGCGAAACCGCTTAGCTAAGGTAAAAACTTTGGGGGCAAAAACGCAAGAAAATATTTTGCGCGGCATCCGGCAGCTTCAAAAAAGCGCCGGCCAGTTTCTCATCAGCAAGGCGAGGGAAGAAAGCGGGAGGATGCTGGCCTATCTGAAGCGGCAGCCCGGTGTTTTAAAAATAGAAGCGGCGGGCAGTGTGCGGCGCTTTAAAGAAGTGGTGCATGACATCGATATTTTGGTTACGGCAAAAGACAATGCTGTCATTCATCGGGCATTCGTGCATTATCCGGAAGCCTCTCATGTCGTGGCCAGCGGTGAGACGAAATCCACTATTCTTCTTCAATCCGGCATGCCGTGCGACCTTCGTACGGTTCGTGAGACGGAATTTCCCACGGCGCTTTATTATTTTACGGGAAGCAAAGACCATAATGTGGCTGTGCGCACCCTTGCAAAAAAACACCATATCAAAATCAATGAATATGGTGTTTTTAAAAATGGGAGGCGCATGCCCGTGCGCGAAGAAGCGGATATCTTTAAGGCCGTTGGCTTGCGGCCCATTCCCCCGGAGCTGCGCGAGAACGACGGAGAAATTGAATGGGCCATGAAGCGTGACATCCCTCAGCTTGTGCGTAGCGAAGATATACGCGGAATATTTCACGTGCACTCCGATGCGAGCGACGGCACGGCCCCGCTTCGAAAGATGATTGCCTATGCCGAAGAGCTGGGCTATGAATATGTCGGCATTTCCGATCACAGTCAGTCGGCTCATTATGCCCACGGACTTGAGCCCTCGCGGCTTCGCAAACAATGGAAAGAAATTGAAAGCATTCAAAAATTTTCTAAGATCCGGATTTTCCGCGGCGTGGAATCCGATATTTTGCCGGACGGCCGCCTGGACTATCCGGATTCAATCTTAGCCCAACTGGACTTTGTCATCGGATCGATTCACAGCAAATTCAATTTGCCGGCAGCGCAAATGACCGAGCGCATTGAGCGGGCCATGGAAAATAAGTATCTTACTTTTTTGGGCCACCCCACCGGACGATTGTTGCTCCAGCGTGCCGGCTACGAAGTGGATTTCGTGAGATTATTTGACGCGGCAAAAAAAAACGGAGTGGTAATGGAAGTCAATGCCCATCCCAGCCGTTTGGATCTCGATTGGCGTCATTTGCGCGCAGTGAAAGAAAAAGGAGTGCTGGTTTCCATTAATCCCGACGCGCATTCATTAGGAGGTTTACAGGATGTTGTTTACGGCGTTGGCATAGCCCGCAAAGGGTGGCTCGAGAAAAAAGATGTTGTAAACACCTTATCTCCATCGCAAATAGAAAAATTTCTTGCCCGCAGAAAATGAGAGGAATGAAGGGACTGTCCCTGTACAATATTTATGCGCCCGTCCCTGGACGGGACTGGCGCGAACGGGAATGGCCCTTCGGGCCTTTCTATATATGCGCCCGTAGCTCAACTGGATAGAGCGTTGGCCTCCGGAGCCAAAGGTTTCGAGTTCAAATCTCGACGGGCGCAATACCCGAGTTCTCCGCCGAAGGCGGATCCTCTGATGCTGCCCTCTTATCTCTCTTATCCAAGGTCCAATTCTAACAGGGGGCTAGCGGGCAAAGATGGCCAATCAGAGCCCAAGACCATTTTTGACTACAATTATCAGCTATCTAAACTAGATGGATTGAAGCCGGAAATTTTGGATCCCAATAATTTTGGATTGTTCAAAATTATTTGATCTTATTGTAGGAGAATCGTAATGCAGAAATCACTAGCCAACGCTGAATATCAGGCGTTTATCAAAGACCTCAAGAAGCGAATCCTGTCTGCCCGGATATCTGCTTTCCGGGCGGTCAACAGGGATTTAATTCTGCTTTATTGGGATATTGGCCGCGGCCTTGTCGAAAAACAGCGTTTGCAGCAGTGGGGTGATGGGGTGGTGGATACTGTTTCAAGAGATTTACAGAAGGCTTTCCCTGGCGCCAGGGGGTTTTCATCAAGAAATCTGCGTGATATGAAACGGTTTTTTCTTGCTTATTCTTCTCCGGAATTTTGGCGGCAGGCTGTCGCCAAAATGAAACCTGCTGTTTCTGGCCGGGCGGGATCTCCAATTTGGCGGCAAGTTGTCGCCAAATTGAAAAAAGGCGGTGGCGAGGAATTTGTTTTGTTTCTGAGACAGCTAGCGGCCGAAGTTCCATGGGGTCAGCACCTGACTCTCTTGAACAAAACAGCGGATCCTGTCCAGCGTTTCTATTACATGCTTGCCACAGCACGATTTGGATGGAGTCGTATTGTTCTTTTGAATCAGATTAAAGCAAGAACCTATGAACGATTACTCAAAGAGAGAAAGATGCATAATTTTCCAGCAGCATTACCTGAAGCGTTGGCCGAACAGGCTGAGACTGCCTCAAAAAGTAGTTACAGTCTTGAATTTCTTGGCATCGATCGGATTTCGCAAGAACGCGAATTGGAAGGCATGCTGATTGAGAAGTTGAAGGATTTTATTCTTGAGTTGGGTTACGGGTTTTGTTTCGTTGGACGCCAGTATCGACTGACGCTAGGGCATAAAGAATATTTTATTGATCTCCTCTTTTATCACCGTTTTCTCAAGTCGCTGGTGGCAATTGAGTTGAAAGCGGGATCTTTTGAGCCGGAACATGCGGGTAAAATGGATTTTTATCTGAATTTACTGAACGAAAAAGAACGGAGCCTCGGGGATAGACCATCAATAGGGATTATTCTCTGTGCTGAAAAAGATAATCTTGAAGTTGAGTTTGCTCTTAAATCTAAAGTCAACCCTATTGGTGTAGCTGAGTATCATTTACGAACTCAGCTTCCGCCGGCACTAAAGGGTAAATTTCCAACTGCGTCACAACTAGCTCGAGCGATGAAAAAACGCTTACATTTAAGAGGACAATAGGAAATGTATTCTGAAAATGATTTACTCCAGGTTTCGGCACTGCAACACCTGATTTTCTGCGAGCGACAGTGCGCTCTTATCCATCTTGAGCAGCAATGGAACGAGAATTTTCTAACAGTTTTAGGTAGAGTGATGCATGAGAAGAAAGTAGATACTCCTGCAACTGAATCGCGAGGTGATTTTAAAGTGGAATATGGTATGCCACTTCGGTCCTTACGGCTAGGCCTAACCGGAAAAGCGGATGTGGTGGAATTTCACCGAGAGTCCAGCGGTTCCTGGAGGCCATTTCCGGTAGAGCATAAACTCGGCAAGCCCAAAATAGACGATTGCGATCGGGTGCAATTATGTGCTCAAGCAATCTGTTTGGAAGAAGTACTAAAAATCGAAGTGCCGCAGGGAGCATTATTTTATGGAAAACCGCGCCGGCGCGAAATAGTTCTTTTTGATAATTATCTTCGGATAAAAACAGAAGATGCAGCCAAACGTTTGGCAGAGAATGATGTAGCGCTCAGTTTTCTCACATCTTATGGACGTTTTTTGGCCAAAGTGGAAGGGCCCGTATCGGGGAATTGAAGGAGAGGCTGCTAGGTCGTATTTCAGTGTTTTTAATCAGTTGATTTTTATTCCGGGCGAAGAATTTCATTTTAATGATAGAAACCGTCGCCCGCCGCTGGACCATGTTAATTGTCTGCTTTCATTTTTTTATACTTTGGTGATGCATGATATTCGTTCGGTCGCGCCCCACGCGGGCGCGTGGATTGAAACTAAGTTCTTGCAGGTAAGTATGCGATAATTTTTTGCTATGCACCCCTGGAATGTTTCTCCTAAGAAAGCCGTTGAAATTCAGAAGCGCTTGGCGGCGTCTGTTGTTACGCGCGGCGGGCCCAAGGAGGTGCGTTTCGTTGCCGGCTGTGATTTGGCTTATGACCCGCGCACGAAAAAATGCTTTGCCGGAGTGATTGTTTTTCACTATCCTTCACTCGATCGGGTGGAGCAGTCTTGTGTGGTGGATAAAGTGCGTTTTCCTTATATTCCCGGTTTGTTGTCGTTTCGGGAAGCGCCGGCGCTTCTACGGGCCATTGGAAAACTTTCGCATTCACCCGATTTATTTTTAGTGGATGGGCAAGGTATTGCGCATCCAAGACGCATCGGCATTGCCAGTCACTTGGGGCTTTGGCTGGGCCGGCCAACCATTGGTGTAGCGAAATCTGTTTTAATCGGAACCTATAAAATGCCGGCCGCTCACCAGGGAAGTTGGACTTATCTATACCATTGCAAAGAAATGATTGGGATTGTGCTGCGCACCCGCTCTGGGGTGCAGCCGGTATTTGTTTCGCCGGGCCATTTGATTGGACTCGAAGCCGCACGGGATTGGGTACTGCGCACAGCAAAAGGGTTCCGGCTGCCCGAGCCTACTCGCCAAGCCGACCAGTATGTAGAGCAAATGAAAAATGAGAAAGCGTGCGTGCTTCCATGCTTCAGAAAATGAGAAGTAAAAATTGTAGAAGTTTTATCTCTGTGTTGCTTTCGATGCTTCTTTGCATCGCCTTCATTTGGGGTGTCTCCATTCTTCTTGTGAAATGGAATGAGGCAAGAATTCTTCGGGAGATAGTCAGGCGTCTTTCTGCCGACACGCGCGTGGCCGAGGTGCTCGTCACGAACGCCTCGTACGACGAGGCCACGAAGCAAGTCACCACGACGATCAAATTTTTAGAATACGACGCGTACGGAAAACCATTGCCGCCGAAATATTTCACGTTTCAAGGAGATGTGATTCAGTTTCAATCGCTGGTGATTCGCTTCCAGGATAAATTTGTTGAGACCGGTGATCAATTAAAAGGGAAAAGCGCCTATATATTCTTGAAAGCATTTGCGCTCGGAGACGCTACGAAATCTTCCCAGAAGACCGAAGACGGTCAAACAGGCCAAACTGTTCCGGCCCGTGTGCTTCCGATTACGCGCGCCTACGAAGTGCCGGACGGATATAAAATTCCCGGCGTACGCAATCCCATGGAAAGACGGCTGTGGGAAAAATTTTGGAAATATGCGCTTGACCCGGTGAGCCGCAGCCGCCAGGGAATTAAATCCGTGCAAATCGAAGCCCCGGGCTCGGTGTTTGTGCCGGGAACCATTTACACCTTAAAGATTGAGCACGATGGCGGTCTGCGCATCGACTCGGAAAAAATCCCTGAAATTTTGCGGGGAGAGAAATTATGATTGGATTGGTTGCCATTCCCGCCTGCCTGCCGGTAGGCAAGGCTTTCGCGGGAATGGCAAAATTATGAAACTCTCCGATTTTGATTACGTACTGCCTCAAGAATTGATCGCATATCATCCCGTGCCCGATCGCGTCTCTTCGCGCCTTTTGGTGCTGGACCGCACTGACGGAACAGTGCGCCATAAACATTTCCGGGATCTCAGCGAATATATTCAGC
>JACQQR010000142.1 GCA_016206875.1 Candidatus Omnitrophota bacterium | reverse complement strand
TTAAGCCCGCCGGCGAAGCGGTCCACCAAGGTAGACCAATTGGATTTTACAAATTTCCAGTTTGCCTCGCGGGCAAAGGCATTGGAACCCAGACCTGCCAAAATAATAAAAGTGTCTTGAGCCCGCACCTCACCGGAAAGCGCAAACCGGTGCGCGCGACGCACAAGTTCCGGGGTGCGAAAACGCGTCATGGCCCGTAACACTCTCACCTTTTCTTCTTGAAGGCCGGCGCTTGTGTACACATTCAAAAGCCGGTCGAATTCTTTCGCGCCCCCATGCCGGGCAACGATGGAATATACGGCCCCGCGCAAGTCAGGCGGCATTTGATCGGTTTTGATAAATTGGTTAAAGCGCAAACGGGCTTCTTCGATGGTGTCTCTATCGTCAAAAGCCCCCATGTTCGCTAACACTAAAGAACGCAAGAGGATATCTAAGTGGGTATCCGAGGCTTTAGCATTCCACCCCAATTTTTTTGCAATGGGTGAAAATAATTCCCGGCCAAAAGCAGAAATCTTTGTCCCTAAAGCGCTGTGCGTAGACCCAAATAGCATCTCGAGAGAACCGACGGACCCGGAAATTCCTGCCCACAAATTGTAATCCGTTTCTTTGTCTAAACTCTCCAGAAGACTGAGCCCGGCGGAAGTGCGAAGATGCCCGGCGCGTACCAAGGCAAAAGCATCATCGAGCACACCCAGGCTTTCTTCAGGAGCCAGTATGCCCCGGCTCATGGCCTCGAGGAGATTGGAAAAAAGCTTGGGTGAATAAGCCGTGCGGAAAAAACCGCTCGAGCCGGGATTCAGTTTCAGCCATTTGTTAGGGCGCGTAGGGAGCGCCACGGTTTCTTTTCTTTTTTGCATCAATCTATAAATGGGCTTTTTTAGGCCGGATGCGGCCACACCCACGGGAATTTTCCAATGCGGATTTTTTTTGTCGCCGCTTCCGTCAAATAAAAACCGTTTTTGCTCGAGAATGAGCGACGGCGTGTTTTGATTTTTGCCTTCTGAAACAGAAATCACCGGATATCCGCCCTGCCGCGTATACGAAGCCATAATGGCTTTTACCGGCTTTCCCGAGACTTCTTCCAAGGCATGCCATAAATCCTGCGTAGAGGCATTGCCGTACTCAAAGCGCTTGAGATACAAATTCAACCCTTCACGGAATGCCTCTTCGCCCAAGTAATGCTCAAGCATGCGGTTCACCACAGAGCCTTTGGCATAAGTAATTGAATCAAAAATTTCGCGGATTTCATGCGGATTTTGCACATCGATTTCTATTGCGTGCGTGTTGCGAAGGCTGTCGGCGTGAAGCGCGCCCAAAAATTCATGGCCGATGTACTGGCTCCAGACTTCCCACTCGGGAAATTGATGCGCTACGGCCTTAGGCCCCATGTAGGAAGCGAAACCTTCGTTGAGCCAAAGATCTGTCCACCATTTCATGGTGACTAAATTGCCGAACCATTGATGCGCCAACTCATGCGCCACAACTTCCGCCACGCGCTGGCGGGCGGCGGCGGAGGAATTGACAGGATCGACTAGGAGTGCGGTTTCCCGGTACGTGACCAGGCCCCAGTTTTCCATCGCGCCGGATGCAAAATCCGGCAAGGCCGCCATGTCGCATTTGGGAAGACTGTACGGAATCCCAAACCAATCCGCAAAATAGGGCAATGTATGAAGCGCCACACCCAGGGCAAAGCGCCCCTGCTCTTTTTTCCCCGGCGTTGTGTAGATGCGAACCCCCACACCGTTTTTGTCTTGCGCCTCGATGTATTCCAGCTCGGCTACGACAAACGCCACCAAATAAGTGCTCATCACCGGCGTAATATCGAATACAAGGCGCTTGAGCGCAGTGGCGGGAAGAAAGCCCTCTTCTATCACGGGCATATTCGAAAGCGCGGTGAGATGACGCGGAACTTTGAGTGAAATTTTGAACCGGGCTTTGCGCGCCGGCTCATCCCAACAAGGAAATGCGCGGCGGGCGTCCGTGGCCTCAAACTGTGTGGCCGCTCCCCATTTCTTCTGTCCCGCCACTTCGTAGGAAGTGCGGTAGAAGCCGTGCATTTTGTCGTTCAATACGCCACTGAATTCCAGATACAGCGTGGGATACTGCCCGGGCTTCAGCGTTTCGCCAAAGTCCAGAATCACCGTTTCTCTTTTCTCATTATATGTGACATGGTGCGCTTCCAACCGGGAGCCGGAATCCAGCGGGCCGCGCACCAGACAAGCGCGCGTGACGGTGATTTCCAGGGCATGAAGTTCAATTTTTGAAAAAGGGCGAGGGGCCTGAATGGAAATATATTCATTCCCTTTAAACGTAAAATTTTCGAGATCAGGCTCTAATTCGATGTTGTATAGGACAGGCGCAATATCACGGCTTAAAAGATAGGGGTTGGATTTTTGATCGGGCATGGGAAAAGCGGTCGATAGTCGATAGTGGGTAGTCGATAGTGCAAACAAAAACTTTCTTCTATTGACCGCCGCTTTTCTACCGACTATCGACTATCCACTATCGACTGGATTTACGACAGGTGCTTGGAAACAAGCTTCGTCATTTCAAACATGTTGACTTGGCCTTTTCCGCCAAACACGATTTTCAGTTTGTCATCGGCATTGATGTTGCGTCTATTAACGCTATCCTGAAGTCCATTCTTTTTAATATATTCCCACAACTTCTTGACTACCTGGCCACGGGCCATAGGACCCTTGCCTACTACGGCTTCCAAATCGGCACTGACATTCAACGGCTTGGATAATGCTGGATTTCCTCTTGGCATAACTTAATCCTCCTTAAAAGGGCTTCTATGTGAAGATTCAATAACACTCCAGAACTCTTTATAATCCCTGAGAGTATCGTTCTGCAAGGGGAATTACTTAAGCAGTATTTAAAAAGGAAAAAGTGACAGTCACTAAAGTGACAGTCACTTTTTCTATTATTACATCATGCCGAGCTGGAGTTTGGCGGCATCGGACATGCGGTCGGGGCCCCAGGGCGGGTCAAACACCAGCCGCACATCCAGCTCTTTGACTCCGGGGAGATATTTAAGCTTATTCTCGACCTCGTTTTGCAGCACGGGTCCCATGCCGCAGCCGGGCGCTGTAAGCGTCATTTCAATCTCCACCCGGTGCCCGCCTTCCGGCGCCGCCGTGATACGTTGGGAATACACCAATCCGAGATCTAAAATATTCACGGGAATTTCAGGGTCGTAGCAAGTGCGAAGCTGATTCTCAATTAATTTTTCAAGCGGCATATCCCGTGGCGGATTCATCGCCTCTTCGACAGCCTTGGGAATTTCTTTTCCGATGGCATCGGCATCTTTGCCCTCAATGCGGCACATATAGCCTTGCTCCGTAAACACGGAGAATGTGTCGCCTAACGCTTGCGTGATGCGCACGCACATACCCTTGGAAAGCGAAATCCGGGTGCCTTCGGGAATACGTGTGGCTTCGACATCGCGCGTTAACTCGATTTCTTCATTCGGGTTCATAACGTTCTCCTATCTTGCCTTACTTCTTGTCAACGTGCAGGGCCGTAGCTGCTATGTCACCCCCGCGAAAGCGGGGGTCCAGTGACTTTGCCTTTCTTTGGCGTAACGAAAAAGTCACTGGATTCCCGCTTTCGCGGGAATGACAAAGGTTTATTCCGTACTCACCGTTTTCTCATTGCCGGTTAATGCGGCAGCGAGCGTATGCCATCCCAGCGTGGCGCATTTTACACGCACCGGAAATTCCGAAACGCCTTGGAACACAGTCAGTTTCCCGATCAAATTTTTATTATATTCCGTTACGCCGGTAATCATTTTATGAAATTCTTGAAACAGCCGGCGCGCTTCCTCAGTCGTTTTTCCCTTCACCGCCTGCGTCATCATGGACGCAGAAGATTTTGAAATCGCGCAACCCGAACCTTGAAAGCTAATGTCACGAATCACATCATCCGCCAAATCGAGGTACACAGTATAGCGGTCGCCGCAAAGAGGATTGTAGCCTTCCATGCGGCGGTTGGAGGTTGGAAGCGCTTTATAATTCCGCGGGCTTTTGGTGTGATCAAGAATCATCTCTTGATAGAGTTCATTGATTTCGCTCATAGGCCGCCTTGTGTAGTGTACAGGTATAGTGTATAGGGACGTTTCTCTTTTGGAGAACAGCCCCTTTGGTTATTCAACTATTGAAATATTTCCTTCACTTTATAAATGCCGCGCACCAGGGCGTCGATTTCTTCTTTTGTGTTGTAAAAAGCAAATGAGGCACGCGCGGTGGCCGGCACCCCGAAGCGTTCCATAACGGGCATGGCGCAATGATGGCCGGCCCGGATGGCCACGCCTTCTTGATCCAGAATAGTTCCGATATCGTGCGGATGAGCCGATGCGAGCACAAAAGAAAGAATCGCGGATTTTTCTCGCGCCGTACCGATAAAACGAAGACCGTCGATCGCCTCGAGCTTCTTTGTGCCGTACTCCAAAAGCTCATGCTCATATTGAGCAATTGCCTCCAGCCCCAAACGGGAAACGTAATCCACGGCTGCGCCCAGTCCAATCACACCGGCAATATGCGGCGTTCCCGCTTCAAACTTGAAGGGAATTTTATTGTAAACCGTTTTCTCAAAAGTCACGGCGCTGATCATGTCTCCCCCGCTCTGATACGGAGGCATAGCCTCAAGCAGCGCCGCCTTGCCATAAAGCGCTCCGATTCCCGTGGGGCCGTATAATTTATGGCCGGAGAAAGCGAAAAAATCACAATCCATTTCTTGAACATTGACCCGAATATGCGGAGCCGATTGAGCGCCGTCGACAAGCACCGGAACGCCAAGCGCATGAGCGGCTTGAATGATTTTTGTGACGGGATTGATGGTGCCCAAGGCGTTTGAGATATGCGCGAGAGAAACAATTTTCGTTTTCTTGCCCAGGCGTTTTTCAAACTCACTCCAAATTAATTCACCGCGGTCATCGATAGGCGCAATCACAACGCGCGCGCCGGTTTGCTCCGCCAACATTTGCCAGGGCACGATATTCGAATGATGCTCCATGGCGGTGATCAAAATTTCATCCCCGGGCCTAAAAGAAGGACGGCCGTAACTTTGCGCCACTAAATTAACCGCCTCGGTGGTGCCGCGCACAAAAATGATTTCGCGCGCCTCGCGGGCGCCTAAAAATCGCGCTATTTTTTCACGCGCCTCATCGTAAGCGTCGGTGGCTTGCTGGCTCAGATAATGAATGCCCCGGTGAATATTGGCGTTTTCCAGGCTGTAATACCGGTTGAGCGTGTCGATGACGCATTGCGGCTTTTGAGCGGTTGCGGCGTTGTCCAAGTAGACAAGGGCGTGCCCGTGCACCTCCTGAGCCAGCGCGGGAAAATCCAGGCGGATTTTTGCGACATCCAATCTTTCTTTTGTATCACGTTGCATAGTCATAGAATCGCTATTTTTCCTGGAGCCGCGTCCAAAAAACGCGATCGAGCTCCCAGCGAATCGGCGCCAGCGTAATTTTTTCCACCAAATCGCTGGCAAACCCGAACGTGAGCAGAGAACACGCATTGTCTTCGCGCATTCCCCGGCTCCTTAAATAAAAAATTTCCTCTTCGTTCAATTGGCCGATGGCCGCGCCATGCGTGGCCTTCACGTCATCGGCAAAAATCTCTAGCTGCGGCTTGGTGTCGGCTTTTGCAAAATCGGAAAGCAGCAAATTTTTATTCACCTGCTCAGCATCGGTTTGCTGGGCGCCTTCGCGAATCAAAATTTTCCCGCTGAAAGCCCCGGAGGCGTGGCCGTCCAGAATCCCCTTATAAAGCTGCTTGCTTGTGCCCCGCGGTTTTTTGTGGTCAATGAACAAATGATTGTCCACATGCTGATACCCCGTGGCAAAATAAATCCCCTTTAAATCGCACACCGCCCCTTCCGCGTCTAAATCCAGATGAAGATCATTCCTTGAAATAGAGGCCCCCAGCGCAACCGAAGTGGAATGAAATCGGGCGTCTTTTTCTAAATGAACTTTTGCGGAAGCCATATGAAAGGCCTGAATACTTTCTTTTTGATCGTCATAAAAATCCACGGAAGCGCCGGGCGCAAGAAACACGTCCGTGGATACATTGTTGAAGTACAAAAAATCCTCGAGCGATAAGAAACTAGTGACAATCGTGGCCGCACTTCCGGCCCCTGCCAGAATAATATTTTTTACATTCGCCATGACAGGTTCATGGGCCGATCCGCAACGATGGGAAACGAACAAAACATGGAGGGGGATTTCCACCTTGGTTTTCTCCGGAATATGAATGAATGCCCCGTCTTGAAACAAAGCCAAATTAAGCGCGCCAAAAGCGTTCATTTGGGCGGGCGTGCTTTTTTTAATCTGCGCCTCCAGCGCCGGCGCCCCCTCTTGAAGCGCTTGAGCCAGGCTTTGGATGACAACCCCTTTGGGCATATTTTCGAGAGAAGAAAGTTCCTTCGAAAAATTTCCATTTACAAAAACCAGCCGGTGCCACTGATAATTGCCGAGTTCCAGGCGGTTCATATCAATCGGGTCTTGCGTGCGTGCGCTTTCCGGCTGATATTCCTGGCTAAAGATGGGCTGCACATTCGTGTAGCGCCAGTCTTCCTCTTCTTGCGTGGGCAGCCCGATTAATTCAAAGGATTCCATGGCCTCACGACGCAAGGCAGTAAGCCACCCCGGCTCGTTTTTTTGAGCCAATAAAGTTTGAAACATTTTTGAGAAATTAGTTTGAAGCATCGTAGTCATAAAATTACTTTCCAACTTAGTCCATGTGTCATCCCAACGGTTACCGTTCAGGGTGGGTGTCATGCCAGCGTAGGCTGGCATCTTGTTTTGACACCTACCCTTTTACCGCACCCAGTCATATCCTTTTTCTTCCAAAGCAAGCGCCAGATCTTTGGCGCCGGAACGCACGATTTTTCCGTTCACCAGCACGTGCACAAAATCCGGCACAATGTAGTTGAGCAGGCGCTGATAATGCGTTACCAGTAAAATAGCCCTGTCCGGCCGCATGAGTTTATTGACGCCATCCGCAACAATTTTCAGCGCATCAATATCCAGCCCCGAATCCGTTTCGTCCAGAATGCCGAGCTTGGGTTCCAGCACCGCCATCTGCAGAATTTCATTGCGCTTTTTCTCGCCGCCTGAAAAACCTTCGTTCACCGGACGATTGATAAATCCCGGATCCATCTCCACAATTTTCAGCTTTTCCTTGAGCAGCTCCAGAAAGTCGGCCGCGTCCAGCTCTTCTTGGCCGCGTGCCGCGCGCGTTTCATTCAATGCCGCGCGCAAAAAGTAGGCGTTGTTCACACCCGCAATTTCCACGGGATACTGGAAGGCCAAAAACATGCCTTCGCGGGCGCGCTCATCCGGAGACATTTCCAAAAGATTTTTGCCTTCGTAATGCACATCTCCTTTTGTTACCTGAAAAGCCGGATGTCCGGCCAATGTTTTGGCCAGCGTGCTTTTTCCCGAACCGTTGGGACCCATGATGGCATGAATTTCGCCGGCACGAACGGTTAAATTGATTCCCTTCAGAATTTCCACGTTATTGACTGAAACATGCAGATTGTTAATTTCAAGCATTGCTTTCTCTCCTTAAAATCCCCTCTATAGAGAGAGGCCTATCCCACGCTTCCTTCTAAACTCACTCCCATCAATTTGGTGGCTTCCACGGCAAATTCCATCGGCAAATTCTTGAACACTTGCTTGCAGAAACCGCTTACGATCATGGAAATGGCATTTTCCTGAGAAATACCGCGCGAGGCGCAGTAAAAAAGCTGCTCTTCGCTGATTTTCGATGTGGTGGCTTCATGCTCCACCTTGGCCGTTTTGTTGTCCACTTCCAAATAAGGAAAGGTGTTGGCGCTACACCGCTCACCAATCAACAGCGAGTCGCATTGCGAGTAATTTTTGGCATTAGCCGCGCCTTTCATCACGCGCACCAGGCCGCGATAGGTATTGCTGCCGCGGCGGGCAGCGATGCCTTTTGAGATAATCGTGCTTTTTGTGTTGCGCCCGATATGAATCATTTTGGTGCCGGTGTCCGCTTGCTGCATGTGATTGGTAAGCGCCACAGAATAAAATTCGCCCACGGAATTGTCGCCCATCAAAATCACGCTGGGATATTTCCAGGTGATGGCCGAGCCGGTTTCCACCTGTGTCCAGGAAATTTTGGACCCTGAGCCTTCACATTTCCCGCGTTTGGTCACAAAGTTGTAAATGCCTCCGCGGCCTTCGGCATCACCGGCATACCAGTTTTGAATCGTCGAGTACTTGATCTGCGCATTTTTATGCGCCACCAGTTCCACCACCGCGGCATGAAGCTGATTCTTATCGCGCACAGGAGCGGTGCAGCCCTCAAGGTACGAAACATAACTGCCTTCGTCGGCAATAATCAGCGTGCGTTCAAATTGTCCGGTGTCCGCCGCGTTAATACGAAAATATGTGGAAAGTTCCATCGGACACCGCACGCCTTTGGGTATGTAGCAGAAAGAGCCGTCGCTGAAAACCGCGGAATTGAGGGAGGCAAAAAAATTATCGGAATAAGGAACCACGGAGCCTAAATATTTTTCTATTAATTCCGGATGCTCATGAACGGCTTCAGAGAAGGAACCGAAAATCACGCCGGCTTCTTTCAGTTTCTCTTTAAATGTGGTGGCCACAGAAACACTGTCAAAGACGGCATCCACGGCCACGCCGGCAAAGCGCTTTTGCTCTTCCAGAGGAATGCCTAATTTTTCATACGTGCGCAAGAGCTCTTGATCGATTTCATTCAGACTCGTAGGGCCGTCTTTTTTCTGTTTCGGCGCCGAGTAATAGATAATGTCCTGATAATTAATTTTGGGGAACCGGACGTTTTGCCAAGCGGGCTCTTTCATCTGGAGCCAACGACGATAGGCCTTTAGGCGCCATTCAAGCAAAAATTTCGGCTCTTTTTTCTTGGCAGAAATAAAACGGATAATGTCTTCATGTAAGCCGCGCGGGGCCTGGTCTTCTTCAATCTTCGTGACAAATCCGTATTTGTATTCCTGATCAAAAATATTTTCTGGTTTTGGCATGTGATATCTCCTCCTGTCATTCCCGGCCGGAGTGTACCCCGGACTCCGATCCGGGGCCGGGATGACAAGCCTTCACGGGCAGCGCGCGCAAATGCTCAAACGTATAAATACCGGAACGATGACCGTCCGACCAAGTAAAGTGAATGGCATAGCGCCCTACCGGCTCTATAGCCACCGGATACACATCTTGGGGAATCGTTTGCCCGTTCAACCGCTTGTGGCCCGTGACTTCATCCACGCAGACGGCGCATTGACAGGCCAGCCGTAAATCGCGTGAGGCGTAGCGGCTTTCCACCTCATCGTTCCAGACAATGCGCACTTCTTCTTTCGAAGGCTGCGTAATTTCTTTAGGCTCAGGCCTGCCGCTTGCTGTGCCTCCCATATTTTGAATGCTGATTTCAGCGGCCAAATTCTCCGCCACCTTAATCAATGCCTGCGCCGCCGGAGAATCCGGCGAAACAGCCACAATGGGTTTCCCGCTGTCACCGGACTCGCGGATGCCCGTGGCCAGCGGGATTTCGCCCAAAAATGGAATTTGATGCGCCATGGCGTAACGGCGCGCGCCTCCGCGCCCGAAAATTTCTTCTTCGTGGCCGCAAGAGGTGCAAACAAATCCGCTCATATTTTCCACTAAGCCCAAAATGGGCGTGTTTAATTTTTTGAACATAAAGATAGCCTTTTCGGCCACCTGAAACGCCAAGTCTTGCGGAGTGGAAACAATCACAGCGCCCGTCAGCGGAATGCGCTGGCACAAGCTCAGTTGAATGTCTCCCGTGCCCGGCGGCAAATCCACAATCAGGTAATCGAGCTCTCCCCACTCCACAGCGCCCAAAAATTGATCCACCATTTTCGTCAGCATGGGGCCCCGCCAAATTACCGCCTCGCCTTTCGGCACAAAAAAGGATGTGGAGATGATCTTTACGCCATGAGAAATAGAAGGAATAATTCTGCCCCCCGGGCCGGGCTTGGGCGGCTCAACTGTTCCCATCAAAATAGGAATGCTGGGCCCGTACACATCGGCGTCCATCAGGCCCACTTTGGCGCCCAAGCGGGAGAGGGCAATAGCCAAATTAGCGCTTACCGTAGACTTCCCCACGCCTCCTTTGCCGCTGGCCACAGGCACGATATTTTTCACGAGAGGAATCAGTTCATCTTTTTGCTTGGATTTTGTCGGCCGCACTTGAGATGTCATGCGCACATGCACGTGCCGGATGCCCGGAAGTGACATCGCCAGATGGTAGGCCTCGTCGCGCATTTTGTCTTTTACGGGGCAAGCGGGCGTCGTGAGCTCGATAGTGAAAGAAGCCGCATCACCCGACACGCTCACGTCTTTGACAAAACCCAGCGAGACAATGTCTTTGCCTAAGTCCGGGTCTTGAACTTTCGTGAGAATTTTTAAGACGTCTTCTTGCGTAACAGTGACAGCCATTATTTTTTTCCTCCTGCCGTAAGAAGTCCTTCGACATCTGCTTCCGGCCTGGCAATCATTTCGAGCGTGACTGAGGCAAAAAAATGATCCAACAGCTCTTTTGTTTTTGCCCAAATCGGCCGCACACCGCACATGCAAAAATGAGTGCACACAATTTCTTTTCGCACCTCCGGCTCGCAAAACACATCGAACGTGGAGCCTTCCAGCGCTTCAATGATTTGGCGAAGAGTAATTGCGGAAGGTTGCTTGGCCAGTGAATAGCCGCCATGTTTGCCGTGATAGGCAATGACAATACCCGAGCTGCGCAGTTTCTGAAGAATTTTTTCCATGTATGTCATGGAATAGCTTTCACGCAAGCCAATATCCCTGGTGGTCACCATATCCATTTCCGGATGTTTAGCCATATAGACCAAACAAACTAAGCCATATTCCGTTTTCGTCGTAAATCGCATAGCCATACCCCTCTACATGATGAAGTATAAATAATCAGACTAATCTTGTCCACTTTGATTTTGGGGAGATTTTTTGGGTCGGGGTTATTTCAGCTTAAATGCAGGACCATAAAAAGGCTCGCTCGCTTTCATTCTTCGGTAAGCCTTTTGATCAAAAAAATACTTTAAATTGAACTCAACAAACTCAATATATTCTTCCATCGACAATGAACGCCCTTTGGGGAGATCTTCTCGGATTACCGGCAGTTTTAATTTTCTCATTGTGGGTTACTCCAAAAATTTAAAAATTTTCTGATACAAATCTTGCGTCCCGTACGTCAAACATAATTCTCTAAAAGAACTTGAATGAAAATCAAAATTATTTCTTTTGATCAATTCGATGATATCTACTAAATCAATTAATTCGCGCCCCTTTGGATTGGCTTTAATTGCGTGAAGCTTCAATGAAATCAAATGCTCCAATGAAGGAATCGTGATGATTCCGCCAGCTATTTTTATTTTTTCCCCGTGCTTGAGAATTTGCGCGATCGTCTCCGGATCCACGAACAAAAAATCGACATCCATCAATCTTAGATCATTGCTTTCCATCCGCGCAAAATATTCCTTTCGCGTCCCTCTTTTATACTGAAAACACTCTAAAATTGCCGCGGCTTTCTCAAAATCACTGGAAACGATAAGAAAATCTGCGTCCTTTGTGCTTCTAGATGCTTTATAGTAATTGACAGCAAATCCTCCGACGAGCACACATGGAATAGCAGCATTTTTGAATTCTGCAGCGACCAAACTCAAAGCGTTTTTATATTCCATATCTACCCTTCTCCCCGAATCACTCCGCAGGCAATGCGGGCGCCGGAATTTCCGGCTGGGTCGGTCACTGCGTCATCTTGGGATGCGTGAATGATCAGGGCTGTGCCCCCCGGTTTCAAAAGGCTGTTCGGCCCATCTCCCAGCGTTACGCCGTGCAGTGTCAGCACAGTATCCGCGGTTCCGTCTGCACCCGCTTCCAGGTTCGGCAAATCTCCGCAATGTGACCCGTTGGGATTATTCAAGCCATGCTCTTTGCCTGTGGGATTAAAGTGACCACCGGCAGATTTAAAATCCGGCCCTTCACAAATTCCGTTTTCATGAACATGGATTCCATGAGGCCCCGGAGAAAGACCTGAAACCCGGACTGCAATATCCACTCCGCCAGGCGTTTCCGAAAATAATGCCGTCCCAATTTCTTTGCCCTGCGCATCCATGATTGCCGCCCGCGCCTGCTTGGCGGCTTCAGATTGAGCCTGCAAAGGAAATGCGGGTAAAACCACTAAAAGAAACAAACCGATCCATCCAAATGATTTATTCATTGCTCCTCCAATAAATTCCTTGAAATTCGTGGGCAGTTTAGCATAATCTCACCATTCTATGAAAAACTTCTCCGCAAGAAAACCCCTTGTGGGCATCATCATGGGTTCCGGCTCAGATCAACCCGTGATGGAAGATGCCCGCCGCGTATTGAAAGCGCTCGCCATTCCCTTTGAGATGAAAGTAGTATCGGCACACCGCACGCCCGATTGGATGTTTGAATATGCCCAAACGGCGAAAAGCCGCGGCATTGAAGTGATCATCGCCGGCGCCGGCGGGGCCGCTCATTTGCCCGGTATGACAGCCTCCATTACTTTGCTTCCCGTAATCGGCGTTCCCGTGGAAACACGTGCCCTGAAAGGTCTGGATTCGCTTTTATCGATTGCACAAATGCCCTCAGGAATTCCGGTTGCCTGCATGGCTGTAGGCAATTCAAAAAATGCCGGCCTTCTGGCGGCGCGCATTCTAGCCAATAAATATCCGTCCATCTACCGCAAGCTGGAAGATTTAAAAAATCGGACAGCTAAAGAAATCCGCAAGATCAAACTCCGGTAATTTTCCCTTATGCCTTCTCAAAAAATCTTCCTTCCTCCAAGCACCCTCGGCATGCTGGGCGGCGGCCAGCTCGGCCGCATGTTTGCCCTGGCCGCAAAACAAATGGGTTACCGCGTCATTACACTTGATAAAACGCCGCACTCCCCCATGGGCCAGGTATGTGATGAACAAATCGTGGGAGATTTGGATGACCCGGATGCACTCGAGCGCTTGGGAGACAAAAGCAATATTCTTACTTACGAATTTGAACACATTGACGTGGGCTGCGTGGAGATGCTGGAAGAGAAAGGGAAAATTGTACGCCCCTCAAGCAATGTGCTGAAAATTACTCAGCATCGCTTGTTCGAAAAAGAATTTATTGTGCATGCCGGCCTCCGGGTAGCTGATTATGCCAAAGTGGAAAGCAATACCGAGTTTGACGCTGCCTGCGCCAAAATCGGATTTCCGGCCGTGCTCAAGACCGTGCACGGAGGCTATGACGGCAAAGGCCAATGCATCGTGCGCGACAAGAGCCAGGCGCTGAAAGTTTTTAATGCCATGAAACGCCATCCGCTTGTGTGGGAGAAAAAAATTCCTTTCTTAAAGGAACTCAGCATAATCGCCGCCCGCGACGCGGAAGGCAATGTAGTGGTGTATCCGGTTTCAGAAAACATGCACATCGATAACATTTTGGATACCGCGATTGTGCCGGCG
>JACQQR010000148.1 GCA_016206875.1 Candidatus Omnitrophota bacterium | reverse complement strand
TTTTTTTGGCAAAGATAACGTTGGAGGCAAATACCGTGGCCAAAAATCCCAGCACCAATCCCACCTCAGAAAAAAACTGCATCCCTGAACCGGGGTCAATGTAAGCGAAAGCCCAAGACTCCAAACATAATAGGCAAAACGCAACAAGTGTAAGCAGTTTTGTCATTCCCGCGAAAGCGGGAATCCATTTTATGCCTTGACCCATGAAATTGGATTCCCGCTTTCGCGGGAATGACAAACCTTGCATATCACAAATATCCCAGGCTTTTTAATTTCTCGCGAATCAGTTGCGACTCCTCGACCGGAATTTCTTTTACCTGAAACTTGCCGGCTGCGGTATTTGGATGCGCAGAAATAATTCCATACCGTGCGAGCCAATCCAGCAATTGTTTCAGCACAAAATCAAACCGGTTCTCTTCAAAATGAACCGCCAGGTCCGGCAATTTCGGTTTTCTTGAACTACTGTCTCCGCCAGCGCCGCCGGAAGAAGATTTCACGTAGACTTCCTTGAACCAGACAGACGACTCCCGGATGCCACCTATCGCCCCTGTGGGGTCACCCATCTCGAGCGGAAGAAGAACGAAACAGCCGCCTTTCTCGCTCAAGATGTGCGCTACGGTAAGTACTCCGTGTGTCCATTCCGGTTCGCGCTCAGGAGTGAGCAAAGGAAAATAATTTTGCTCCAGGACCACGACTTTATGCTGGTTGAGTATAAGCGCCTCGGCAAGCGCCGTGGCCAAAGACATTTTTTCGGACAGAGAACCGCCGCTGAAAAGAATCACTCCGCTCCGGAGAGCGCTCATGGCAGCTTCCCTTCCAGAAAAGGAATCTCGAATACTTTCTCGTGAATGATCGGGCCGTGGCCAAAAAAGTCTTCTTCACCGAAAAGCTCACCGTGATCTGCCGTAACAATAAAATGCGTGTTTGCGGGAGCCATGTCGTAGAGTTTCTCGAAAAGACTATCGATATATTCCACGGCGGCAAGTTGTTTTTGTTTTAACTCATTCATTTCTTCCTGAGTGAAAAATTCTTCCGTGTCCACAGCCGCTTTGTGAATCCCGCCGCGCACCACAAAATCATCCAGATTTTTAAACACCCCGTGAACGCCGCTGATTCTGGGCAAATTGCTTTTTCCGGATTCGGAAGTGTCGTAAGGATAATGGGTTTCTCCGATATTCAGGAAATAAAAAGAAGGCACATCGCGGGAAAAAGTCATGCGGTCCAAGATGGCGCCAAAATCATTATGGCTTGCCATCAGCTGATATTCATCAAACCAGCGGTTAAAAATAGTGTTCTCGTTGAGTACAGGAAGCGACACATAACCAATATTCCGGTAGCCATACTCTTTCAAAAGACAAGGAAGCGACAACGTAGGAACAAATTTCTTGAATTCCAGATTCTCCAAGCCTAACCGGTTGTTCCAAAGCAAGAAATCGTCGCGGTACACGTTGGAAGCAAATACTTTTTTGGGGTTCCGGTGCGGGCTCATGCCCATGAGGTAGGTGGAATGGCTGGGAAAAGTCCAACTGGAGTAGGAATAGCGTTTCTCGGCTTCTCCCAGGCGGGAAATAAAACGCTTTTTGGCCGCCATAAACACGTCAAAACGGCAGCTATCCAGAATCAGCATCACAACATTGTTCATTCAGATTGGCTCCTTGTCCGCGGCAAACGCAAAGCTTGATATTCTAGGTCAAAATAAGGATTTGTAAAGGAAAACGTCGCGAAACTAATGCCTCTGGAGTGATATGTATCTTCTTTTACGGCAGCCGGTTAGAATTTTCCGTAGTGTTTTAATTACATAATCCTGTTCCTCCAAGCCGAGCCCCGGGTAAAGCGGCAAAGAAAGGGCCCGCTCGTAGAAAAATTCCGCTTGAGGAAAGTCATTTTTCCCAACGCCCAACATTTGCTGATAATAAGGGTGAAAATGCAGAGGGATATAATGAACTTGAACTCCGATTCCTTTAAGGCGAAGGGCGTCAAAAATAGCTTTCCGGGAAACCTGCAAGCGCTCCAGATTGAGTAAAATCACAAATAAATGATAGGAAGACCGGCCCTGCGAATTTTCTTCCAAGCAAGAAATTTCTTCCCAACCGGAAAAAGCCTTCCGGTAACGGCGCGCCAAGCGCCTTCTTTTCGAGACAAAAGATTCGAGCCTGTCAAGCTGGGAAATTCCCAGGGCACATTGAAAATCGGTTAACCGGTAATTGAACCCCAGCTCCTGCTGCTGGTAATACCAATCTCCCTCGCCGGCGGCTTTGAGCCTGGTTTTCTCACGCGTAATTCCATGCGCGCGAAGCAAGGATATTTTTCCGGCCAATTCCGGGTTGTGCGTTGTGACCATGCCTCCCTCGCCTGTGGTGATGTGCTTGACGGGATGAAAGCTAAAAACCGCAGCCTCGGAGTAAGCGCAAGAACCGATTAATTTATTTTTGAATGCTGCCCCCAGGGCGTGAGCCGCATCTTCAATGACAAACAAATTGTGCTTACGGGCCAGTTCATTGATTAGGTCCATGGAAACCGGGTTTCCGGAAAAGTGAACCGGGATGATTCCCCGGGCGCGCCGCGTTATTTTTTTTTGCAAATCTTCTAACGAGATATTTCCCGTGGCAGGGTCAATATCCACAATTTTGGGCGTGGCGCCTGCATAAAACACCGCGTTAGCCGTTGCCACAAAAGTGATTGCCGGAACCAGCACTTCATCGCCCGGTTTCAAGTTCATGGCCCGTACCGCCAAATGAAGCCCGGCGGTTCCGCTTGAAAGTGCGCAGGCATGCTTTGCCCCGACACGCCCAGAAAAATTTTTTTCGAATTCCGCGATTTTGGGACCCTGTGTGATCC
>JACQQR010000014.1 GCA_016206875.1 Candidatus Omnitrophota bacterium | reverse complement strand
GTCCCATATCGTTTTCCCCCTTTGGCTCGGGTTACTTTTATCTTGGGGCAACGATAGGGTCAAAATTCAATTCGGGTTACTTTTAATTAGGGGCAATTCGGTCTTAAATTTCGGCTTGCAATTTGAAATGGGGGTGTTATATTTCGAACAAGTTTCATCCCACGGACGGGAAGCAAAAAATTTGCTGTGGAAAAGGATCAACCCAGTTTAATGCCCTCGTTTAAATCATTGAGACGAAATCGCATTATCGCTTGTCTTGCGCTCGCACTTTTTTCTTTAAGTCTTTTTCCCGTTTCTGCCCAGGCACAAGTTCCTGTTTCACTCGCCCCTAGTTCCATTTCATTAGAACCCATTGTTAAAGCCATTCCTGCGCGCTTCGGCTCGGTGGATTCCCAGCACGCGGGCAGCACCGCCTTTCCTATTATTTATATTCAAGACGCGCACAACTCCCTGGAGGCCCAGCGTCACATCGCCGCTTTAATCCACCGCCTCACCCAACAATTCGGGATTCGCCGTGTATTAATAGAAGGTTACGATGGCCTCGTGCCGCTCGACGAGCTGTATCCGATTCAGGACGCAAAACTGCGCAAAAAAGTGGCCTATCATTTTATGGACCGCCTGCGCCTGTCCGGCGCCCAGTATGCTTACCTCACGCGCGAGGCGGATTTTGATCTGGTCGGCATCGACAACTTTGACGCCTATTTGGCCAATCTGGACGCCTACGCACAGGCCGCCCACGGCCGCGACACCATCCACGCCGATTGGGAGCGGATGGAAAGCGAGCTCCGCGTCCTGGCCGGCCGTCATTTCCCCAAAGCAATCCGCCGGTGGCAAAAGTTAAAAGACAGGTTCGAAGCCGGCCAATTAAGCCTGGCCGATTATTTGATGCGCATGAATCGCGTGTTCCCGGTAACGGAAAAATATCCAAACCTCTCTGTCATTCTGAGTCCGACGCAGTCGGACGAAGAATCTGGCTCTCATACCGTGAACGTTGCTTCTGCTCCGCAGAACATAAAGGGTACTGCTGGCAAGATTCTTCGCTCCGCTCAGAATGACAAAATAGACTCCAAATCCTTCTTCCGCGAGCTGGACCGGTACGAATCCGATTTCGCCGCCAGCCAGCTCACAACCGCATCCGCCCGTCAAACCTTGCGCTATCAGGAAGACCTCAAACTTATCCGCCGCCTGAGCCTCATGCAAATTACGCCGGAGGAGTGGAGCTACCTAAAAACCCGCGTCCGCAAATTCCGCACCCGCGATCTGGCCCGCTTCCTCGCCCGCGAACTCAAAAAACCCATCGTGCTGAAAGCCGAGTGGGAGCGCCTGATCCGCTCTGCCGAAAATTTCTACACCGCCGCCCGCAGGCGCGACCGCTATTTCCATAAACACCTGGCTGAAATCCAAGAGCCCACTATTCTCGTCACCGGCGGCTTCCACAAAAAAGCAATCACTGGATTTTTAAAGAAGAAAAACATTTCCTACGTCTCACTCATGCCAAAAATTCGCGCCGAAGACCCCAAGCACCAAAAACGTTACGACTACCTGATGAGCGGCAACTTTTACCAAGACGAGCTGCCATTCGTCACTTCGCTTGCCCCTCGCCCTCGCGCAGCAGAGGGAGAGGGCCGACTCGCCGAAGGCGAGCGGGGTGAGGGTGAACTCAATCCCATCCAAGCCGCCCTCCAGCCCACGCACCCCGCCTTGGCCCGCACTGGCCGCCTCAACGTTCACAGTGCCATCTCAGCTTATGCCCGCATGCTCGCTCCTTCTTTTGCCGCTTTGCCACGAGCACGAGCAAGCAGGGCTTCCAGTTTAGGTGCAAAACGATCCGCTCGAAAGGTGGTAGTGACTCGTGATGGTGGTCTTACTACACTCACAATCACTGAAAACCGAAGAAAAACAGAAGTGTCAGCTCGGACGGGCCATGAATTTGCAACGAAACTGCGTGACGCTTTCTCTAGCCAATTAATTGGGGAGGTGGATTTTTTCCCTGGGGCACAAATGCTCTTGATTCAATCGGGTTCAAGAACGGATGGGGCCGATTGGCATAATATTGACGCTCTAAAGAATATGTTAAAGCGTGTTTTCGGCGCCTCAAGTTTGGGAGTGCCGGTCGTGACCGGTGAGCCGATAGTGTTGACCCACGTTCAAGACGGTCAGCCGGTTTCACTTACGATCTATCCCGAGCTCGGCAATCACGACCAATTTACTTTTTATGTCGAGAGCAATGGCAAAAAAGAATCAGCCGGAACATTTCAGCGTTCGGCTGGCAGGTCGTGGAATCTTCAAATCAACAATCTGGACAAGCTGTTCGGCCGCGACGGGTTCAATGCCACCGTGCTCCAGTGGTTCTTACAAAAAGCCATAAGGTTAACGGCCAATATCCGCAATCCGCTCACCTTACGTCTGGTGAGTGACCCGGCTATTTTGGATGCTGCCCGGTCATTGTTTGAAGACGGTTCCATCGAAGTATTCTCTCCCGCTTTGTCTTCACAAGGTCCCGTTGTTGCTCCAATGAATGTCTGGATTCGTCTGGACCATTTTAATCAAGCATCATTGTCCCAAACCAGCATCGATGTCAGCGGCCGTCCGCGCGCGGAATTTGCCGTCGTCACCCGTGAAGAGCCCATGGACCAGTTTATGCCGGAAGAAAGAACCGCTCAGGCGAAAGCAGGAGAGCGAGATGCCGAGACGAGGCGGACATTAGCTGCCCGCGGCTCAAGTTTGGGCCAACGGGTAGAGGTAACACGTGATAATGGCCAAACCACTCTTAAACTTGATGGTCAAGTTCGAGTTTCAGAGCGAACGCCGGAAGCGTTTGCCCGGCAACTCGAAACAGTATTTCCTCAATCTGATGATTTGGCCCCTCGTTATTCGGCCAGATTTATTGGTACGCTGCCTACAAACAAATTCGCCAATATGCTTGCCATTAAAGTTATAGGGACACCAGCTGGTTCGGAAACAGAACACTTTGCAAATTGGGATGATCTTGAAGCCATTCAAGCGATTGTGACAAAGGCACTCGGGCGTAGTTTGGGTGATGTATTGTTTGTGCGGAATAAAAGAATTGATTTGGGTATTCCTGGCAGCTCCCAAAAAGTGGGAATTTATATCCATGAAGCCAGACAGCCTTTTTTGGGAGTGAAAGTGGCTGTGGGCGATCGATGGATAGATATGGGCAAGTTTTACATTAAAAAAGATGGGGCATTATTTTTAACCCTCAACCGATGGCTAGATGAAGAGCTGCCTGCTCCCGGGGCCACTCTTGTGGTTCTCGAATGGTTTTTAGAAAAGGCCATTCGTTTGACAGGAAAAAGGGAGAAACCCTTGGTACTGACCAGAATCAACAATGTAAATGTTGTTCAGACCGTTGAAGCACTCTTTGAACGGGGCAGTGTCCACCGGCAACCAACCACGCACGCAGCTTTTTTTGAATCCGCCGCGGCAACGGATGACTCTGTCGACATTCACGGCCGCCCGCCCGCTGCAATGCTCGCAAAAATACAAAACGATCAACCCGAAAACAAACTCACCGCCCCCGAACGCGCCGCCCAAGGCACTCGTTCCCGCGGCCTCAGTTTGGGCGAGGTCCGGGTGACGCGTCGTCCGGAAGGCTCGATGGAGCTCACCACGTTACTGGTTCGGGGCAAAGCCGTTATCGAAGCGCTGGGCGGTGAGCAGTTTGCGATGCGGCTTCGGGAAGATCTTCAGTTGGAGGGCGCTGAATTCATTCCGGCGAATAAAGCATTGGCCTCGGCTCAGCTCAAAATTAATTCCGTAGACATTCCGTGGAGCGATTTGGAAGGCATCGCTGGCGCAATCGAGCAGGCCCTGCGCGCACGCGGCCATAACGTTCCGCTGCGCACAACGACTACCCGGCATTACAACTGGCTGCTTCATGATTTGGCGGAGCGGACAACTGATTTGCCGATTTTGGGTATTACCAAGCCAGCCCAAAAGCTCCTTTTGGCGTTGGTCGGCGACCCCCAAGCAGTCCCGGGCGGCCTCACCCAAAACCAGGCCATCGCCTGGCTCCAGATGATGCGACAAGAAGGTCCGTTTGTTTTGATTCCCAATTACGAACGCGCTAGCGCTCAAATGCTGCTGACCACTGCGCTGTTTTCACCCCCATCAACCGAGACCTCTCCCGCGCTTCCCGCCGCGGCGGGCAGTTTGGGTGAGGAAAAATCAGCCATTGATTTGGATGGGGTAAGAATTCTCGTTCCACAGAATGTGATTGCGAATCAATCGATTGAAGGCAACCGAGCGGTTTTGACTAATCCGAATGGATATCGGCTCCATTTAGCCGTGATGCGCCATCGGGGTGAAACTTATTTGCAAGTGGGTAACTCGGTTTATTTGGTGATGCAGCCCACCGTGGGGGATCCGTTGACGGCTGATATCGAAACTTTAAATCCCATTGGCAATATGGAGTGGTTTCATTTCTTTTATCTTTCCGCCAGGAATCTTCCAGTTAATCAATATCGATTTGCCCTTCCAGTGGACGAAGTCTCGGAGGGGGAAAGTTTGCGGCTTTTCCCACTTAATACCAGTGTTTATCCCGACCGGCGCAACAACCTTTATCCCGCACTTGTGCCTGAGCGAACCGAAGAAGAAGTTCGGGCCTTGCGCCGCGAAGTGGAAGCGGCCGCGCGCGAAATATATGAGAAGACCCAAAGCGTAGAACAGATAAAGTTTAATTTCTTCAAAGTGATTCATCAGCTTGCTTTTGTGGGCATGCATGGCGACGCTCAGAATCATGAAGACGTACAGGATGTTTTGAACGGAATGATTCGCAGTGATGCTTTTGCCGAACACCGGGCCATGCTGGTGCAGCTTTCCGATCACATTAAATTTGGATATGAAGGCATCGACTGGAATAAATGGAAAGCCGCCAAAGCGAAACTCCGCGCGGCAGCTAAAGACACATCTGCCAAAGCACCGCCGGCCAGAGCCCTCACCGCTTTTGAAAGACCAGTTGAAGCCGTGCGGCTGAATGTGCCCGATCTGGAAAATTGGGAAGTGGTCAAGGTAGAGGCGTTAGCCGAAGGTGATCCGGAAGTAAAGTCAATGACCAGCGATCGCAAAAGTATTGTTTATACATTGGGTAATTTATTGATTCAAAATTCAATTATTGTTGCGCTGGCTTTTGCCGGCGGCAGTGCCACCACGGTTAAGAAAATCATGAAAAAGCACAAATTGATTCACTTGGCGCTGAAGGTGGCTACGAATGTTAATCCCGGCGCCTGGATCAGTATTCTTCAGGCAAGAATCGGTTTAATTTTGGGCCAAAATAGGAAATCCAAAATCGTGGTGGTCACCAATGTCAGTGGCGGCATCGAAAGAGAAAGCGACCACAGCACCCGTGCCGATCTGAAAGAAAAATATGCAAAAGAATTGGCCAACGGCCAAATTCACCTTGCGATTCAAAGGTCAGGTTTGGTGCTTGATCCTAAAACAGGGGAGCCTATTCGTTATAAAGATGGCCGCGTGGCCACGGTAGCCGAAAATCATTTGTGGGCTTTTTTGGCTTTGCTCCTCGATAAAACAAAAGTAATTGATATTTTAGAAAACACATCCGGAATTATCGTGGCGGGCAATGGAGATAATGTGCTGAATTACCCGCGCCCGGGAATGATTGGAGAAATGATCTATGCCCGGGAGCATGAAGGCCGCGCCGTGGCCACGGTAGCCATGATGGCCCCGTCGGCCGGAGATAAAAAAGGCGGATTCGCCGCCCGCGTTACTTACCGCAATCGGAAGACCATGGCCGAGACAACCCGAATTGAAATCCGGGAAGTCAGCGAATTTCCCACGCGGGACAAATCAGAAACCAAATTTAGCGCTACGGATTTGGCCAAAGAAAAGGGAAGCGCTTTTTACCAGCAGGCTGAACAGAATGGGTGGTTTATCGAAGATATTTTTGGCATTACCGCAGGCCGGCCCAAAAAAGTAGCCTTCAATGTTGCGTTTTACGCCATCGATTTAAAATTAATTGCCGCCCGCATATTCCAATTAAACGAAGTAGATCAAGATTTGGCTGTGAAGCTGGCCCAAATCCCCGACCAGGAATGGCAAGATAGAATTATCGACTTGGCAGAAAAAGTGCCTCAAACAGTACAGCCTCAAAAAGAAGCGCCCAGTGAAGATGGATCAGAAGCGCCTAAAGGATGGATGACGGAGCAAGCCATTCAGGATTTAATTGTAAATGGTTTGGCGCTGCTTACCACTCCGGAAGGACGTCCCGAGCCCGAAACTTTAATTTCCATTGCCCCGCGCGCCGACACTTTCTTGCCTTACAAAGGAACACTCCAGGAAATATTGGATGAACTGGGCCAAGTAATTCCAGGAGCCGAACAAGCCTACGATTTAATTGCCAATATGCGCCGCTACAAAGGAGTGGTGGCCGAGTTGCTGAAATTGGGCCACCGGTTGGTGCTGGGTAACAGTGAATACGTAACCGAAGTTCAGCCCGTGGCCTCAAAAGCAGAAGTGATGGCCGCCAACCAAGCCGCCGACGCAAATCAGCGAGTAGAACGTAAACCTTTCACCCCGCGCGCCCACGCGTCGAGTTTGGGTGTTTCTTCTGTCATTCTGAGTCCGACGCAGTCGGGCGAAGAATCTGGGTGGCGCCGGCCAGATTCTTCGTCCGCTTCGCGGCCTCAGAATGACAAGAGAACTGGTGCCGCGAGTTTGGGTGTTGTTGACGTAGTGTGGGATACAGAGCAGGGCATAAGAGCAATTGTTTATGTGGACAATCAGTGTGTTGCGAACGCTCCAAACGGCCTTGAGCTTGCTCAGCAACTCGGAGAAAATTTATCGCTAAATGTTTCTTTCGAGCCAGTATCGGAGGCGGCTTTTCATGGCGTACTTACCATTGATGGTGAGCGGGTGTCTGCAGCATCCGAAACGGCAATCGCCGCATCTCTTGAAAGAGCATTAGTCAGGCACGGAACAGGAGATAGTTTAGGTAAGCAGGCTGTAGAAGCCGATGTCGAACAAAAACCCTACGCCGCCCGTGCGGGAAGTTTGGGTTCCAATCCAAGTACAGCTGTAGTCGATGTGTGGTTTGACAGCGGCCGGTTCTTGTTTGCCATTGATAATCAGATTCAGTTTTCATGGAGAGACGGCGACGAATTGGCCGGGAACTTGAGAGGGTGGGCTCAGTATAACTACGCGCTACGCACCGCACTTGTTGCTGAGGTCGTTGGATATGGAGTGATAGGTTATCTGATGGCGGATGAATATATTGCCCAGTCCGTTGGCCGTGCAGTGAAGGTTCGTTGGGCGGGAGATGGCGGAAGACTACAAGAGCGCTCGGTTTTGTGGCGTGATCCTCAGGCGGTTAAGGGCTTATTAAAAGAGATCATTCATTCACTTGAGGAACAGGGTTTGAGTAAGCACCAGTCAAGCGCCGCAAGTTTGGGTTTGTCTTCTGTCATTCTGAGTCCGACGCAGTCGGGCGAAGAATCTGGGTGGCGCCGGCTAGATTCTTCGTCCGCTTCGCGGTCTCAGAATGACAGAAAAGGAGCCAATGCGGCCAGTCTTGGTCAGAATGAACAGATTACTCGTTTGGCGGCGCTGGCGCGGGATCAAAACTTGATTGGTGAAAGCACGCAGGACAATTTGGCGCAGTGGGCGGATGAATCGTACAACGTCGTAATCGACGGCCGACTGGCGCATGAACAGATTGAAGAGTGGCTCAAGAAAGCTTTGAAGTCGGCAGATTTCCCCGGGATTTCGGATGAAGACGCAAAGGCCGCCGCCAAAGAACTCAATGATCGCTTCTTCACCAAAATTGATGTGGGGACGGCGGGGCTGCGCGGCAAGTTGGGGGTGGGCAGCGCCCGGATTAATGTAGTGACGGTGGGCACATTTGTGGAAGCGCACGCGCGCTATTTGGAAAAGTTGAATCAAGAAGTGCAAGCCAAACCCGTTTGGCATGGACCCAAACCTGAAAATGCGGTGTATCTGGCTTATGACTCGCGGGAAGGCTCTTATGATCCGGCAACCGGCGGGCCTGGATTTTTAGTGAAAATGGCGGCGGGGATTTATGTTAGCCACGGTATCGAAGTGCGCGTATTTGACCACCCGACGCCGACTCCGGAGCTGGCTTTCGCCGTACACCGGTTTAATGTGCTGGGCGGTGCGGTGTTCACGGCCAGTCACAATCCCCTTTCAGACAACGGCTTCAAACCTTATGGGTCGCACGGCGGGCAAATGGTGGGTGAGGCGGCTAGTGAATTGAAAAGTTATGTCACCGCAATTAAAAGCTTTGCGGAGGTGCCGCAACTAGATTATGACCAAGCCCTTCAAGACGAAAAAATCAAAATTATGGGCGAGGCCATTGACGCGGCTTATGTCGATATGGTGTTGGCTGCCCGCGCCCAGACGCCTGATTTCAGAGGCCTTCGGGTGGCGGCTACGGCACTGCATGGCACCAGCGACCGGTTAATGTCGCGAGTGCTGAGGGCGATGGGCCTGCCCGAGGTAAATTTATTCTGGGTGGAAGACCAACGCAAACCTGACGGCACTTTTGGCAAGGGCGGGAAGGGCGCGGTAGAAAAACCCAATCCGCAAGATTCCACAGCGCTCAAACGGTTGATGGAAGTTATGGCTGAAAATAATTGCGACATCGGTTTGGCCAATGATCCCGATGCCGACCGGTTGACCGTCATCATCAAAAATCCCGCCTCCAACCCCGGCGACAGCATAGAAAAAAGATATCAAATCCTGAATGGCAACCAGCAAATGGCGCTGATTCTGGATTACAAAATGCGCAATAATGAAAAAAAGCCTGGTTCGGAGCGGTATGAAAACGCCATTTTCTGGACAACGGTGGTCAGCTCCGGTCTGGCCACAGCCGTGGCAGAGGATTATGACCTTAAAGTTATAGAACATTTAGTTGGGTTTAAATATGCCGGCCAGCTTATGGCCGAGCTTCAGGAGGGGGCTGTAAGCCGGTTGATGGCGGCAACGGGATTATTTGAGCAATCTCAACTTATCAAGGATCAGATTTCCAAAGAAGGCTATGCCAGCCTGACGTTAGATCAACAGCGCTTGATTTTACAGAAGCATTCGCATCTTTTTGTTTCCGGCGGAGAACAGTCTTACGGAGGCGCGGAAGACAGTTCGGTGCGGGATAAAGACGGCATCGCACTGGGTGCGCGGTTCGTGGAAATGGCGGCGGTTGCCAAAGATAAAGGCCGCAGTTTGCATACATCGCTGGAATATTTATATAACCGGCATGGTTATTTTAGAGAAAGCCTGGACGAAGTCCGGGTGGAGGGCGAAGCCGGTAACCGCATCAAAAAAGGGATTATGGACATCGTGATGGCAGGCGAAACCTTGCCGAGAAAGATTGCCGGGTGGGATGTGGTCGCCGTCCTGGATTATGAGCAGCAAAAGGCTTATGACCCAAATACGGAAAGAATCTTTTTTGATCATACCGCGAAGGGGCATGTGAAGCTTCCGGACAGCGAAGTGAAGGTGCCCGCATTTATAGATGAGCTGGGCAAACCTCTCCCCAAAGAACGCTTTGTAACCTATGTGCTTAAATCTGGAGCCTATACGGCTTTCGTCACCGTGCGCCCCAGCGGCACCGAACTCAAAATCAACTTATATGTCAGGACTCAGGGCACGGTTCGCCAAAGAGCTGCTGTATCTCGCTGGAATGGCCGTGCCATGGCGGAAATGAAAGCGGCCCTGTTGGTACTCGAGAAAGCATTTGTGGATGCGATGCAGGCTGCTTCGCTGGGCAATGCTTCGGGTAAAATGCTGGTGCAGCAAGTGAAGGCGCGCGCTTTAAAAGCGTTTGGCTCGCTCGCCGACCGGCCGGCACCCATCGTGTTCACCGCTGAAGAGTTTGCGGGATTTTCACCGGACTTGCAGCAGTTGATTCAGATTTTGTTTGCGGAGAAAAAGATCAAGGTGCTGATTACGGAAACGGAAGGCCGGACCGTTCCGGCAATTTTCTGCGCGCCTTCGCTCGTGCGGCAGGTGCAAACGCTACCGGGCATATTGACTCGTTCCGACGCCGCTGCGCTGCGCGGATTTTTAGGGCGCACTCGGGTGGTTTATCTGACGCAAGCGCTCAAGAACACGCGTTTCCCCGAGCGCCTGCTTGCGGGTGAAAGCCGCCGCTTCATTTTTGCCAAACTCGCACCCGGCCAGTCATCACTCCTTGCCGCCGCGCTGCTGCACGCGGTAAACGATTCCTCTCCCATCCAAGTAGATAACGACGGCTTCTGGGCGCCCAACGCCGCCGACACCCTCGTCGCCGAAACCGTCCAGGGCTACCTGCGCGACCTCGTATTCGCTTATCAGGCGTAATTTCCCTTTTAAAATTTCTGATTATTTTCTCTAAGCAACGATATAATTGAAAATTATGGCCAAGAAAATGAAAAAGAAATCAATTCACCCGGGGGAAATTCTTTTAAACAAGCAGCATAGTCCATATAGATAGGGTGCAAGAGCGAATGGCGCTTCCTTAAGCGTGTTTTTCCCCTCGCCCACTTGGGGGAGAGGGTAGGGTGAGGGGGTTTTCAATATAGCACCCTCACCCTACCCTCTCCCTCTGCTTCGCGAGGGAGAGGGAAAATCTCTTAAGGAAGCGCCATTCGGTCATGCACCGAATGCATAAGCGTTACTTGCCAAATAAGGATATGCATAATATGATTTTTGCTTTGTCATTCCCGGGAATGACAATATCTCGGATAGTTTCGAAGAAATCCAAAACCAAACGCTCAATGCAGTGAAAAAATCGAGAAAAACTATAGCAAAAGGTGCTCAAGGCATCTCTATTGCGCATTGAATCAAGCGGATCATGAAGAAGAATAAAAAATGAAAATTAAAATCCTTTATGCAGGCGACAGCCCCGTGGGTGGGGCGGCGAATTATTTGCTGGGTGTTCTTCGCGACTCCGGCATTCCGTTTCGCCATGTCCCGCCGGGCGAGAAAATTGGGCTGAAGGATGTGGGCCCGGAATTCGGCGCTTTTATTTTTAGCGATTATTCCCGCAAGGGACTCGTCCCGAAAGCCGAGGCCGAAATTGTGCGGCGCGCTGAAGCCGGCCGGGCAGGATTTCTGATGATTGGCGGGTGGGGTTCGTTTGGCGGCCCGTTCGGCGCCTGGAGAGGCTCATGGATAGAAGAAATATTGCCGGTTACGATTTCCTCTAAAGACGACCGGACGAATTTTCCCGGCGGGGCCCTCATGACGCTTCGCAAAAAACATTCAATGTTCGAAAAAGTTTCTTTTGCCGCACCTCCTGTGATTTGCGGACTGAATCGCCTGAAAGTGCGGCCGGGCGCCGAAACAATACTGTCAGCTAGAAAAATTGAAACGGGTGAGTTGCCCCTCGCCCTTGCTAAGGGGAGAGGGGAAGGGCCTTGCCTACCGGCAGGCAGGGTGAGGGTTTCCCGCCAAGAATTTCCGCTTTTTGTCATCGATGCTTCCCCTCGGAAACGTGTCGCCGCGCTCGCTACCGACGTAGCCCCCCATTGGTGCGGAGGTATGGTGGATTGGGGCCGGAAGCGCCGGGTGCTTCCTGTGAGCGCGAAGATTCACGTGGAAGTGGGTGACGGGTATGTTCGATTTGTGCAGGCGATACTGAGGTGGATAATACATAATGAAGAATAATTGAAATTCTTCATTCTTCATTCTTTATTCTTCACTCTTCATTTTTAATTCTTCATTGTTTTCTATCCCTGGGAAGAAGTTCCACTGGCGCTTGAGGCCTTTCAAGGGTCGAATGCCGAAGAGGCTTAAGAAAAATTGTCCGGCCGTAACCCGCGTAATATTTTCGCGCACTTCCGAGAATTTATCGGCAAAAATAAAATAGACGCAAGCCCGCATCAGGCAAGACACCAAAAACAAACTCATGATCGGAAATCCAAAAAGCGGGGGAAGATGGTGAGCCAAATATCCGCCCGCAAGCGCCCCGCAGAAAATCGAAACGCCGGTCATCAATGAGTAATACCCCAAACACCGCACGCGTTTTTCCGGCGTGACGGCATCATAAATAAAGTTGGTGGCGCACAAATTGAATCCTCCCCAGACAAATCCAGCGAAGGGCTCCATCATCACATAATAAATGGGATTGTAATGAAAAAGCGGCGCGGCCAGCCAAAAAATGGGAATTACGGGAATCAGGGCCCCTGTGATTTTGAGCATCTTGGCATTTCCCGCCACGTCGGCGTGCTTCCCCCAGATGGGATAAGAGACGAGGGCCGAGGTGACAGAGGCAATCTGAATGCCTGTATAGCTTAAATAATCAAAATGTAAGTCGCGTAAAATAAATACGCTGGTATACGGAGCGGAGAGAAATGTGGCAAAAGTAATGAAGGAAGAATACAGCACAAACTTTACAAAATTACTTTGGCGGTAGCGGCGAATAAATTCAATAAAGGAAAAATCATGCTCGGGCCGGTGCGCCAGGGGCATATCAATCATCTTAGCCAAAAGCCAAGTGGAGGCAAATCGGCAGGCAGCCGCCAAGAAAAAAATGATCAGGAATCCCGCAGCAGGCCAATATTGTTTCATTAAAAATAAAATCACGCCCGCTCCGGCAATGCCGGAAAGCGCGGCTAGTCCCATGATTTGGCTTCTCCAGCCGAAATAATGGCCGCGCTTTTGAGGCGGCAAGTAGTCGCTCACCAAACTGCCCCAGGCTGTGGCGATCAAACTGCCCAGCATGCGGAATAGAATCATGAAGCCAATCAGAAACACAACTTGCCAATGAAAATTTACCAAGGATAAAAAAGAGATAGGCAGCAGGAGAGAGGCTTGCAGCACGGCTAAGATGCGTAGGAATTGTACACGGCTTCCAACAGCCCGTATTGCTCCGACGGCAAAAAGCTGAGAGAAAGAAGAAACGAGTTGGGGAACGGCCACCAAAAATCCGATTTGCTGCGTGGTGGCGCCCAAAAATAATCCGAAGGGGACGATGTAATAGTCCACCACGCCCAGCATCATGCTGGCGGGGATGCCTTCTTTCCAAGAGACATCGAGACTTTGATGGATTCTACGCGCTGGAGTGGTCATGGTGAAAATGTATCATAAAAAAAAAGTGACAGTCACTAAAGTGACAGTCACTTTTTTGACGTTTCTTGCAAAATTAACGAGATTTGTTAGGATTAGGCCATTATGACCGATATTCGCACTCACATCAACCAACGTATTCTCATTCTCGACGGCGCTATGGGCACGATGATTCAGCGCCACAAGCTGGAAGAAGCTGATTTCCGCGGCGCGCGCTTTCAACAGCATCCTTGCCCGTTACAAGGGAATAACGATTTACTCGTGCTTACCCAGCCCAAAATGATCTTAGATATTCACCGCGCTTATTTGGAAGCCGGAGCCGATATTATTGAAACGAACACGTTCAACTCGAACCGGTTTTCCATGGCTGATTATCAAATGGAAGGCCTGGTGTACGAACTGAACAAAGAAGCCGCCTTATTAGCCAAAAAAGCCGCCGATGAATTGATGAAGCGCAATCCCTCCAAACCCCGCTTTGTGGCCGGCGCCATCGGTCCCAGTAATAAATCCGCCTCGCTTTCTCCCGATGTGAATCGTCCCGGCTACCGGGCCGTCACTTTCGATGATTTAGTTGCCGCGTACATCGAGCAAACGCGCGGGTTAATGGATGGCGGCGTGGATTTGCTTTTGGTGGAAACCGCATTCGACACGCTCAACGCCAAAGCCGCGCTTTTTGCCATCGAGGAATATTTTCAAAAATGCGGCAAGAAAATTCCCATTATTGTTTCCACCACCATCACCGATCAAAGCGGGCGCACGCTTTCCGGCCAAACGATTGAGGCGTTTTGGATTTCTATTTCTCATGCCGACGTTTTGGCTGTGGGCATTAATTGTGCGCTGGGCGCCAGGCAAATGCGGCCCTATCTCGAAGAGCTTTCGCGCGTGGCGCCTGTGTACGTAAGCTGTTATCCCAACGCCGGGCTTCCGAATCAATTCGGCGAGTATGATGAGACGCCGGAAAGCATGGCCGAGACCATCAAAGATTTTGTGGAAAGCGGATTCGTGAATATTGTGGGCGGCTGCTGCGGCACTACGCCGGCTCATATTCAGAAAATCGCTGAAGTAGCCGCGGGCAAGCCGCCGCGAATTCTTCCGACGTCGGAAGAATTGACGCATTTTTCCGGACTGGAGCCGCTCGTGATGACGCCGGAAATCAATTTCGTCAATGTGGGTGAGCGCACCAATATTACCGGCTCGCCAAAATTTGCCGAGTGCGTCAAATCGGGCAATATGGAAGGCGCCTTGGCCATTGCCCGCCAGCAAGTGGTTTCGGGCGCGCAAATTATTGATGTCAATTTTGACGAAGCGCTGATTGATTCTGAAAAAATGATGACTGAATTTTTGAATCTCGCGGCTTCTGAGCCGGACATTGCGCGCGTTCCCGTGATGGTCGATTCGTCGAAATGGTCTGTGATTGAGGCGGGACTCAAATGCCTGCAGGGAAAAGGTGTGGTGAATTCCATCAGTTTAAAAGAAGGTGAAGAAAAATTTTTGGCGCAAGCGCACAAAATTCGCCGTTACGGCGCCGCCGCCGTGGTGATGGCCTTCGATGAAAAAGGTCAGGCCGACACGGCTGAGCGAAAAATTGAAGTGTGCCGGCGGGCATACAAACTGTTGACGGAGAAAGCCGGTTTTCCCGCCCAAGATATTATCTTTGATCCAAATGTGCTCACTGTGGCCACAGGTATTGAAGAGCACAATCGCTACGCCGTGGAATTTATTGAGGGCACGCGTCAAATCAAGGCCAGCTTGCCGCACGTGCATGTCTCAGGCGGTATCAGCAATATTTCCTTTTCTTTCCGCGGCATCAATCCCGTGCGCGAGGCCATGCACTCGGTTTTTCTTTATCACGCTATTCAGGCCGGCCTGGATATGGGCATTGTCAACGCCGGCATGATTACGGTGTATGACGATATTCCCAGGGATTTATTGGAATTGGCGGAAGACGTGCTCTTGGCTCGGCGGGCCGACGCCACCGATCGGCTTTTGAAATATGCGCAAGGGGCTTCGCGCCAGTCTGAATCGAAAGTGAAGAACGAGGCTTGGCGTAGCGCACCCGTGGAGGAGCGCCTGGCGCACGCGCTGGTGCATGGGATTGATGCGTACGTGCATGAAGACACAGAAGAGGCGCGTGCGAAATATCCGTTTCCGTTGGCCGTGATTGAGGGGCCGCTCATGGCGGGCATGAATGTGGTGGGCGATTTGTTCGGCTCAGGAAAAATGTTTTTGCCGCAAGTGGTTAAAAGCGCGCGCGTAATGAAAAAGGCCGTGGCGTATCTGGAGCCTTTTATCGAAAAAGAAAAAGAGCGCACGGGAGCGCGCAAAGCCGGCACCATTGTGATGGCCACAGTCAAAGGCGACGTGCACGACATCGGCAAAAATATCGTGGGCGTGGTGCTGGGCTGTAACAATTACGAAATCATCGACTTGGGTGTGATGGTGCCTTGCGAGAAAATCTTGGAGACGGCGCGCCAGAAGCATGCCGATATCATCGGGCTTTCCGGATTGATCACCCCATCGCTGGACGAAATGGTGCACGTCGCGCGTGAAATGCAGCGGCTTGGATTTACCCAGCCGCTTTTGATAGGAGGTGCCACCACTTCGGTTGCGCACACAGCCGTCAAAATCGGGCCACAATACCAGGCCGGCCCGGTGATTCATGTGTTGGATGCTTCGCGTAGTGTCAACGTGTGCTCCAATCTCCTCGCCGATTCACAGAAAGAAAAATTTATTGCCGCCAAAAAGAAAGAATATGAAGCCGTGCGCAAAACGCATGAGGAAAAACAGTCCAAAATGCAATTCTTAAGTTTGGAAGAGGCGCGAGGCAACCGGTTTGTTTCAGATTGGCCTAAGGTACCGATTACAAAGCCTTTGTTTTTAGGAGTAAACACTTTTGAAGAGTATTCTTTGCAGGAAATCAGCCAAAGAATTGACTGGTCACCATTCTTTCATACTTGGGAAATGAGGGGGCGCTATCCGGCAATCTTAGACGATCCGAAATCGGGGGAGACGGCGCGTAGTCTTTTCCGCGATGCCCAGGCGCTTCTCGCGAGAATCATCGATGAAAAGTTGCTCCGCGCGCGCGCCGTGATCGGCCTATTTCCCGCCGCCAGTGTAGGCGATGACATCGAAGTGTATTCGGATGATTCCCGTCACCATGTGGTTGCCATATTCCACACGTTGCGCCAGCAAATGAGACAGCCCGCCGGCTACGCCAATTATGCCTTGGCTGATTTCGTGGCGCCGAAAGATTCCGGTGCGCGTGATTATTTGGGTGCGTTTACTGTCACGGCTGGCCTAAATATCGAGCCTTTGGTGCGCAAATTTGAAACCGAGCATGATGATTATCACAGCATTATGGCGAAAGCTCTTGCTGACCGTTTGGCCGAGGCCTTTGCCGAGCGCCTGCACGAGCGCGTGCGTAAGGAATTTTGGGGATACGCTATGAGTGAACAGTTAGATAACGAAGCGCTGATTCGAGAAAAATATCGAGGCATACGCCCTGCGCCCGGATATCCTGCTTCTCCCGATCACACGGAGAAGAAAACATTATTTGAACTGCTGCATGCCGAAAAAAATGCCGGAGTGCAGCTTACGGAAAATTACGCTATGTATCCGGCCGCTTCCGTAAGCGGCCTGTATTTTGCCCATCCCCAGTCCAAATACTTCGCCGTAGGCAAAATCGCCCGCGACCAAGCCGAAGACTACGCCCGCCGAAAAGGCCTTTCCCTGCGCGAAACCGAACGCTGGCTCGCCCCAAACTTGGGGTATGAGGTCTAAACAGGGTGCATATCAAAAAAGGCAGTGAAAATTGGATGCATGACCGTAGCTGCGGACTTTTCTGGCATGTGTTGTCATTCCCGCGAAAGCGGGAATCCAGCGACTTGGTTTTTCAGACAATGCTAAAGTCACTGGGCCCCCGCTTTCGCGGGGGTGACAGAGCACCCAGAGAAAATGCATTCAGTTGACAGAAGATAGCAATATGCTATCATTCTTTATGCGCATTCTCGGTCGGGATTTGGTTCATGCTTTTATGCGGCAACATCCGGATTCACAAAGTTCATTGAGAACGTGGCTGCAAGTCTTTGAGATAAACGATTTCAAACATTTTAATCAATTGAGGCAGACATTTGGTTCTGCAGATTATGTTCGGCCATATACGGTGTTTAATATATCAGGAAACAGGTTTCGATTAATTGCCTTAATTCATTATCCCGTGGCTACAGTGATGATCAAATATATTTTTACCCATGCGCAGTATGATCGAATAAAATGGAGATAATTATATGACTTTTGCCGTGTTAGAAAAAAAACTAGCCCCTTATCAAGAACCCCTTCGAGACACGATGTCCAAATGGCTTTACACCCATATGCCTCCTCGGCCGCTTACCGGCAAAAGGATGTATGAACATTATAAAGAAGTAATCGAGATTCTGATGAACGAGCTGGAAAATGCGGAATGCGGTACAGTATTTAAAATCTCTATTCGGAAATATTTAGATTCGGTTACGGTTTTTGTAGAAGAATTTGAGAAACAAGAATTCAAAATAAATGCTGCTTCAGCAGAAGAAGTGCTTCAATTTCTCATGGAGCAAAATGGTTTGACTCAATATGATATTGCCGAGGATGTAGGGGGGCAGCCTGTTGTTTCAGAAATTTTCCATGGAAAACGCCGGCTCACCCGAGAGCATATTGAAAGATTGAGTAAGCGATTCGGAGTTAATCCGGCAACATTTTTTATTTGAAACCCTTTCCAAAAGAAAAAGGTTTCTGAAACAATATGGCTTAACTGCGAAATATGATCAAGCTGCCTGATCGAAAGATTCTCTTCTTTAAGTACTCACCTTTTTAAAAATCCTTTCTGGATGTCCGGGGCTCCTCCTGTCCGACCTCTTCGTACGCCTTGTCTGAAATTTCAGACATTCTTCAAGTTGTCATTCCCGCCTGCCTGCCGGTAGGCAAGGTTTTTCCGTCCCGGCGGACCCGCCGAGGCTGGCGCGAGAATGACAGCGAGAAAAAATTTCTTGGCACGGAACTTGGAGTGTCCTTTCCTCACTTGAACTCATTGGACATCGTGATTGCTTGAGGAGGAAGTTTTCTGTGGAACACAACGGTTCGTTTTCAATCTTGGCACAGTTGATTACCCGGGACCCAATGTACTTACAGCTGGCATTGTTTGTTGCTCTCGGGCTAGCCGCGCAAACATTCAAAATAGTTTTCCAGAGCGCCAGACGGTTTTCCGAACGGTTTCGGCGTCCTCAGGTGAATTTGAAGGGGATTTCCTAAGAAAAGGATTTCGGAGAAGAAATTTTCTTCCAAAGAAAGGGATTTCAAGATGGAAACTCGTTTCAATGCCCGTGTCCGCATC
>JACQQR010000145.1 GCA_016206875.1 Candidatus Omnitrophota bacterium | reverse complement strand
GTCGTCAGTCGTCAGTCGTGGGTCGTCAGTACACTCACGACTGACGACCCACGACTGACGACCAATAATTTTATGCCAAAAATTAACATCGATGGAAAAGAAATAGAGGTCCCGCAAGGCTCTACCGTGATGGAGGCTGCCGAGCGCGCGGGTGTGAGCATCCCGTATTATTGCTGGCATCCGGGGCTTTCCGTTGCCGGCAATTGCCGCATGTGCCTGGTAGAAATGCAGCGATCGCCCAAGCCCGTAATTGCCTGCAACACGCAGTGTGCCGACGGCATGGTCATTAAAACGCAATCCGAGATGGCGAAGAAAGCCCGGGCCGGAACGTTGGAATTTCTTCTGGCCAATCATCCTTTAGATTGTCCCGTCTGTGATCAGGCCGGCGAGTGCGAGCTACAGAATTTTTACATGAATTATGGTTTATACGACGCGCGTTTTGACGAAGAGAAAATCAAGAAGCATAAGGCCGTGCCTATAGGCCCTACCATTATGCTGGATTCGGAGCGCTGTATTTTGTGTTCGCGCTGTGTGCGTTTTTGCGATGAAATCACGCATACCGGCGAGCTCGGTATTGTCGGGCGCGGCGATCAGGAAGAAATCACCGTCTATCCCGGAAAAGAACTCAACAACAATTATTCGGGCAACGTGGCCGATATCTGCCCCGTGGGCGCGCTCACCGATCGCGACTTCCGCTTTAAGTGCCGCGTGTGGTACCTTACGCCTGCCGACTCGATTTGCCCCGGCTGTTCGCGCGGATGCAATATCCGCATCGATTCCAATCACGCGCGTCCGCATCACGCCAAGGGCGAGCGCTTGATGCGCCTGAAGCCGCGCGAGAACCAAGCGGTGAATCAGTGGTGGATGTGTGATGAGGGCCGTTACGGCTATAAATTTGTAGATCAAAATCGAATTCTGGAAGCCCGCGGCGGCGGCATAAAGGCATTGGCGGAAAAAATATCGCAAGCACCCAAAGCAAAACTGGCCGTGTTGGTTTCCCCGCAGCTTTCCAACGAAGATTTATACGCATTGCGTACTTTATTTAAAGAACAATTGGGAGTTGCGATCGACTGCCGCTGGTTTACCAAGCAAGGCCGGGGAGATGATTTTCTTCTGCAAGCAGATAAAAGCCCGAATACGCGTGGCGCGCAGGCACTGGGCCTGGTGTCGCGCTTTGCATCGGCCGAAGAAATGCTTTCAAGCGCTGAAGCATTGATTTCATTTGGCGTGCATGTGCCGCGCCATTTTTTGGCCGATCATTTGAAGTTTTCCGCTTATATCGGAAGCAATATCAATGAAATGTCCGGCAATGCTTCTATCGTGATCCCTTCTTCCGTATATGCAGAGAAGGACGGCACGTTCACCAACTTCGACGGACGCGTGCAGCGCTTTTGGCAAGCCTTCCCGCCGCTGGGTGAGGCCAAAGCCGAGTGGGAAATAGTAAATGAGTTAGCTATACTGCTTGGGCTCAACATAAAATTTGAATCAGCCGAAGCGATTTTTACTGCAATCGCCGCTACAGTGCCGCAATGTAACGGCATGAGTTACGAGAAATTAGGAAAACAAGGAATGCAAATCAAGTCGTCAGTCGTGAGTCGTGAGTCGTGAGGAAAAACCCTTGATTAAAAGTTTTAGAGATTTAAGAATTTGGCAGCAAGGAATGAAACTGGTCGAAAAAATTTATGGGATAACAAAAAGTTTTCCTAAGGCAGAAATTTATGGGTTAGCTTCCCAAATGCAACGTTCCGCCGTTTCTATCCCATCGAATATCTCGGAAGGATTCAGAAGAAACCATAGAAGAGAATACAAACAATATTTAGGTATCGCGTTGGGTTCGTGCGGAGAACTAGAGACACAAATAGAAATTTCTTATCGATGTGGTTATATTATTGAACAGATTAAAAACGAACTTATTGCAGATGTAGAATACTTATGCAAAATGATGCAAACATTGATTAGAAAACTATGATTTGCCTACGACCCATGACTCACGACTCACGACTCACGACTCACGACTAAAAACTATGGATTTCTTCCCAGCAGCACTTCAACTTACGGCTATATTTATTTTCCTGACGGGCGTGCTTTCACTAGCCGGTCTCCTGACCTGGGTGGAGCGCAAGCAAAGCGCGGTCATGCAAGACCGCATTGGCGCCAACCGGGCCAGGGTATTTGGCCTGAGGCTCTTCGGCCTTTTTCATATCCTTGCCGACGCGCTCAAGATGCTGACCAAGGAAAATTTTATCCCGAAAAACGCGGACAAATTTTTGTATCAGATTGCCCCTGTCATCTCCATTTTTTTTGCGCTCATTGCCTTTGCGGCCATTCCCTTTGGCGACGTGCTTCAAATCGGGGGCTATCAAATTCCGCTTCAAGGGTTGGATATTAACGTAGGGCTGCTCTACATTTTTTCCATGCTTTCCATCGGGGTTTACGGAGTGATTCTGGCCGGATTTTCATCGCAGAGTAATTATTCTTTTCTTGGCGGACTGCGGGCCAGCTCGCAGCTGATTTCTTACGAAATTGCCATCGGCTCGTCGATCATCGGTTTGGTGATGATATACGGCACGCTCAATCTGAACGAAATGGTGCGCGTGCAAGGGCGCTACTTTTGGGGATGGCTTCCGGCCTGGGGCATTGTGGTACAGCCGGCGGCATTCTTTCTTTTTTTAACGGCGGCGATCGCCGAAACCAAGCGTATCCCGTTTGACTTACCGGAGGGGGAATCAGAAATCGTCGGCTATTTTCTGGAATATAGCGGCATGCGTTTCGGCCTATTTTTTCTGACAGACTTTTTGGAAACAATTTTGGTGGCTATGCTCGCCGCCACGCTTTTCTTTGGCGGATGGCAAGTGCCGGGGCTGGCCGGTGACGGATTTCATTTCGCCAATGCCGCCTGGCCGCTTCCTTCCATAGCGGTTACTCTCTTAGGGGTGGCGAGCTTCGCTTGTAAAACCGTATTTTTTTGTTGGTTTTTGATGACAATACGCTGGACATTGCCGCGCTTTCGCTACGATCAGTTGATGCGATTAGGCTGGACCATGCTGTTTCCGCTGGCCATGGCCAATATTGTAGTGACGGGCGGGGTGATGTTGTTGCTGAATAGATAAAACGTCATCAGTCGTGAGTCGCGAGTCGTGAGGGATGAGTAAAAGCTTTTACTCACGACTGACGACTCACGACTGACGACTGACGACCGACGACTCACGACTGACGACTATTATGGCCACCATTCAAGTACAACGTAAACAACTCAATTTCTGGGAACGGATTTATCTGCCGGAAATATTCCGCGGTTTAGCGATTACCTCCGGTCACTTTTTCCGCAATCTCCTGTTTCATGGGCTTCGCGCTTTCGGCCTGAAGCAATTCCGGGGCGCCGTCACCATTCAATATCCGGAGGAGCAGCGTCCCCTGCCCTTGCGCTCACGTACGCGTCATCGTCTGACACAGCGTGAGGACGGAAGCCCGCGCTGTGTGGCCTGCATGATGTGCGAGACGGTTTGCCCGGCCCTCTGTATTTACATTGTGGCCAAAGAAGTACCGGACCCGGATATTGAAAAGGCGCCGGCCAGTTTTGATATCGACCTGGGGAAATGCGTTTATTGCGGTTTTTGTGTGGAAGCTTGTCCGGAAGACGCCATTCGCATGGACACGCAGATTTTGGATATAGCTTCTTATTCGCGCGAAGGCATGATGTATTCAATGGATGACTTATTGCATCCCGAAAAACACGCAAACAGAATCCTTGTGGATCCGAAACGGCCATGATGGAAAGAGCACCAGAGCGTCAGTCACCAGGACACCAGAAAAAACTTTCGGTTTTACTGTCGCTCTGGTTACTGGTGCTCTCGTGCTCCGGCGCAGCCGGTTGTTCCGCAGATCATCTGGCAGCGATGTATCAAGTAGTTCAGGCAGAAGATGCTTTTCAAAAAGCGTATGACATGCGCATTCGTCCGGGCGCGGAAAAATCCAGAGAAGAGCTGTACCGAAAAGCCCATGGTCATTTCTTGAAAGCCTATCACACCGATAAAACCGTATTTACCTTGACACGCATTCAGCAGGCCCATGATACCTGCGTTCGTGCGCGCGATTCAGAAAATGCGGCTATTTTCGAAGATTTTGCCCAACAATACTCCCAAGAACATCCTGCCGAAGCCGAATATGGCGATGCCCCGACCTCATTTTTAGGACCGATGGAATAAGAATTATAAATTTATAATCGATTTTGCGGCGTAAAAGCACCACGAGAGCACGGGTCCCGGCGCAAAGCCCAGAATAAATATGGCGAACACCGTGATGAGTAAAGCAAACC
>JACQQR010000135.1 GCA_016206875.1 Candidatus Omnitrophota bacterium | reverse complement strand
TTCGACTCTCTCCCGCGGCAAATATTTCTGTATTTCTTGATTTCTTGCTTTTTTAATTTTCTTTTGAATGTGCCGATAATTAGCAAATTATGGAAAAGACCTTTGCTCATCGGAGTATTCAAAGAATCAAAACCCGCCGCAAATTGTTCGGATTATTCCTGCGTTATTTGGTGCTTCAGCGCGGTGTTGAACACTGCGCCGTGGTGTCCCGCGATTCCAAAGGTTCTTTCCGTTTATTCATGCAGCGAGGGTATACCTTGGCGGACGAAGTGGAATTAGCTCTGGACGGACGGAACCTTTTGGTGCGGTTTCTTGAGCAAGAAAAAACGTTTTTACATCCCGGCCAAATCAAAGAAGATTCAAATATTTTTCCATCGGCGGAAAATACACTCAAATATCCCGCGGGCGCTTTATCAAAGGAGATGGGGCGTTTGAAGGCCTCTTATGCCATTCCTTATTTTCGCGAACCGGTAGGTTTGACAGAGATATTATTTTTGGGGAACCGCAGAAACGGAGAAATAGTTTCTGAAGAAGAAGCCGTGGGTTTGTGTGAATTATTCGAAGAAAGCCGGCATGTAGATTCGCAAGAAATGTTTCAAGAAGTGAACCAGGCGGAAAGAAGCATTTCTGAAACGCTGGAACAAAAAATGGCTACGCTTGGCCGTCTGGCTTCCTCGGTGGGGCATGAAATCAACAATCCCCTTTCTATTCTTTCCATGAATATCAGCCGTGTTTTGCTTCAATACCGTAAAAACCCGAATGTGAAAGTGTCCGACATCCTCGATGTGATGGATCACAGCGAGGCTACGATTCGAAGAATTCAGACCATGGTCCGCACCCTCACGGGTCTTTTGCGCCAATATGAAAGCGCGAATATGAAGCCTATTCTGCTGAAGGATGTGCTCGAACTCACGCTGCCTCTTGTGCGCTTGCAAATCCATATGGATCATTTGTGTGAGTCCGATATCGATCTGGAATTTGAGCCATTCCTTCCCAGAGTTCACGGGAACCCGGAATTGTTACAAGCCGTATTCTTGAATCTGTTCATTAATTCTTTGCATGCCATGGGAGGAAAGGTGGATGGAAAAATTACGGTTAAAGCCGGGGTGAGCCAGGGGGCATCCCGTCACATCGTTATCTATTTCTCGGATAATGGAACGGGGATGACACCTGAAATTCTCAATCAAATTTTTGCTTTTCGGTTTACCACCAAGCCGCGCGGAAAAGGTTCGGGAATCGGACTTTATTTATGCAAACACATTCTTGAGCTCCACGGAGGAAGTATCACAGTTGGAAGCAAGCCCGGCGAAGGAACCACATTTCAAATTCTCTTGCCCGCCTACGAACAACCATCTCTGAACAGATTGTAAAATTTGAGTAGACGCCCGCCCTTAACCACTATAAAATTTCGGGTTTGTGTTAGAGGCCATTTTTGTCATCCTGAGCGAAGCGAAGAATGACAGAGAAACGTACGCGAGCGTCCCTAACGGGACTCCGCTATTTCATGCGAGCGTCCCTGACGGGACTCCGCTATTTCATGCGAGCGTAGCTCAGTTGGTAGAGCGCAACCTTGCCAAGGTTGATGTCGAGGGTTCGAATCCCTTCGCTCGCTCCATTTTTAGACGAGCGACAAGCTCGTCAAAAACAGTACCTGCGCACAAGCGCAGGTGCCATTTTTAGACGAGCGACAAGCTCGTCAAAAACAGTACCTGCGCACAAGCGCAGGTGCCATTTTTAGACGCATGAGAAGGACTCATGGAATATTCAATCAAAGACACCCATCCCTGTGAAAAAGAAATCACGGTCAACATTGAAAAAGAGTTGATTGAAGCCGTGACCGAAGAAAGTTATGACGAGTTGGCCAAGGATGTAAACATTCCGGGCTACCGCCGCGGCAAGGCGCCTCGTGAAGTGCTCGAGAGGCAGTATCATGAAAAAATGAAAGAGGAAATTACCCGGAAATTGCTTTCCATCGCATTAAAGAAGATTTCTGAAGCTGAAAGGCTGGAAATGATTTCTTATCCCAGAATTACCTCTCTGGATTTCACTCCGGATCGGTTGAATTTTAAAGCAGATATTGAGCTCAATCCCGAAATCAGGCTAGCCAACTACAAAGGTATCAAGGCCAAGAGGCTCCCGTTTGAAATCAAGGAAGAAGAAGTGACGGAAATGCTCGAGAAGATTCGTGAAACATTTGCCTCTTTTGTTCCGGTCGCGCGGGAAGCCGCCATGGATGATTATTTAATCGCCGATTACGAAGCGGAAATTGAAGGCAAACCCAAAGAAGAGCACAAAGACGAATGGATATTCCTGCATGAGCACAGTTCGCTCGGAGATTTTTCAAAAAATCTTCTCGGCGTTACCTCGGGCGCCGAGCGCAATTTTGAAGTGGTCATTGCCCTTGACCATCCCAATCCGCAGATGCGCGGGAAAAAGGCGCGGTTTTCGGTGCGCATCAAGGATGTAAAACAGAAAAGTTTGCCGGAGCTGAACGATGAGCTGGCCAAAATGGCCGGTGATTATGCCGATTTGGCGGCTTTGCGCGAGGCCGTACGGACTGATCTTGGGAGAAAAAAAGAAGGAGAACAAGAAGCTCAGGTTGAACGTGAAATTTTAAACTCATTGATAGAGAGCACACGCTTTGAAGTTCCCAGAGGCGCCATTGAGCGGCAGACAGAGAAACTTGTGCACGATGCCATAGAGCGCATGATTCAGCGCGGTTATCCGAAAGAAGAAGCCGAAAAGCAGCATGAGGCCTTGCATAAAGAATGTAGAGGAGAGGCAGAGCATCAGGTGCGGCTTGGTTTTATTTTTAACCGGATTGCCGATCAGGAAAAGCTTCAGGTAACCACTCAAGAGATGCGCGAGCGCATGGAGCGTATCGCCGCCCAAAATCATACAACAATAGAAAAGATAGAAGAGCATTTTCAGGACGAACAACGCTTGGAAGCGCTCATCGATCGGATATTGAACGAGAAGGTATTTCAGTTCGTCAAACAAAGTGCAGAGATTGAATCATTGTAACTGTTAAATAAATCGTGGAGGCCGCAGATGAGTTACTTAGTTCCTATGGTGATTGAACAAACGGGTCGCGGGGAAAGGGCTTATGATATTTACAGCCGTTTACTCAAAGACAGGATTGTATTTATTGGGACGCCTATCGATGATGTCATTTCTAATTTAATTATTGCCCAAATCCTTTTCCTTCAAATGGATGACCCGGATAAAGACATCAATATATATATCAATAGCCCCGGGGGCTCGGTCACCGCAGGACTTGCCATTTACGACACGATGCAATTTGTAAAATGCGATATCGCCACTTATTGCGTGGGGCAGGCTGCCAGCATGGGCGCCTTGCTTCTTTGCGCGGGAACCAAAGGTAAGCGTTATTCTCTGCCGCACGCGCGTGTGATGATTCACCAGCCCTGGGGCGGCGCTCAGGGAAGCGCTTCCGACATCGGAATTCAGGCCCGAGAAATCCTCAAAATGAAGGAAGAATTGAACCGGGTTCTCCAAAAGCATACGGGCCAGCCGCTTGAAAAAATTGAAAAAGACACAGACCGGGATTATTTCATGGCCTCCAAAGAAGCCAAAGAATATGGCATTGTGGATGAAGTGATTGAAGGAAAGGTGTTCGGGAAGAAGTGAGCTATTGGGCCTGCCTGTGGCAGGCCCAATTGACTCATCCCGGATGTCCGCCGAAGGCGGCAATCCGGGATCCAAGTTAAAAAGATAACCATGACTCTCATGAAAACAAATATCTTGCTTACGCCGGGCCCTACGCCGGTATTGCCCGAGGCGCTTCGCGTGATGGCCGAGCCTATTTTTCATCACCGTACGCCGCAGTTTCGTGCTGTATTGAAAGAATTGTTTGAATTGCTGAAATACATTTTCCGGACACATGAAAGTGTGTACCTGCTTTCCGCTTCAGGCACAGGAGCCATGGAAGCCGCCGTAGTCAATTTTTTCTCTCCGGGCGATAAAGTTCTTGTGGTCAACGGCGGTAAATTCGGCGAACGCTGGGGAAAAATGGCGCAGGCCTTTGCACTTGAGCCCGAAATCATCCACGTCCCGTGGGGTCATGCCGTAGATCCTGCGGAAATTAAAAAGCGGCTTGAAGCAAACCGGGCCATTAAAGGCGTTTTTACCACGCTTTGTGAAACGTCAACAGCCGTTCTTACCGATATTAAAACCATTGCCCAATACACACAAAATCATCAGGCGCTTTTAGTGGTGGATGCTATCAGCGCAATCGGCGGGGAAGATTGCCGTATGGACGAGTGGGGTTTGGACGTGGTGATTACGGGCTCACAAAAAGCGCTGATGATCCCGCCGGGTTTGGCCTATTTGGCGGCCGGAAAAAAAGCCTGGAACCAGGCCCAAGAATCAAAATTCCCCAAATTTTATCTCGACTTAAAAAAATATCAGAAATCTCTCCTAGAAGAAGACGTGCCGTTTACCCCGGCTATTTCTTTAGTGCTGGCTCAGCTTGAGGCGCTCCGGGTTTTTAAGAAAGAGGGTTACGAGCAAGTGATTGCCCGTACCCGGCAATTGGCCGGTTCCGTGCGCGCGGCGGCCCAAGCCATGGGGCTTGCGATTTATGCCAAAGCGCCCAGCAATGTTGTAACGGCTATCGAGCTGCCCGAGGGAGTGGATGGCTCCAAACTTGTGAAGACCCTGCGCGATGAAATGGGAGTCACTTTGGCCGGCGGCCAGGACCAGCTCAAAGGAAGAATTGTTCGAATAGCCCATATGGGTTATATTCGCTCAGAAGATCTACGCGCCGGCTTTCAAGCTTTTGCGGAGGCCTTAGCGCTTCAGGGGTATAAATGTGAAACAGCGAAGGCGTTGGAACAATTTAAATAGTGACTGTCACTTTAGTGACTGTCACTATTTCTGTGCTATTTCAGAAGAAGGTGACAGTCACTAAAGTGACAGTCACCTTCTTCTACGGATGAAAAGAATGATCAAAATCCTTGTTGCTGATGCTATTGAAGAAAAAGGGCTTCAGTTATTGAAGTCGGAAAACGACATCCGGGTGGATGTAAAAACCAAACTTCCGCCCGCTGAGTTACAAGCCATCATCGGCGATTATGACGCCCTCCTTGTGCGCAGCGCCACCAAGGTGACCAAAGAAATTATCCGGGCGGGGAAAAAATTGAAAGTCATTGGCCGCGCCGGTGTGGGCGTCGACAATGTGGATATGGAAGCCGCCACCAAGCAGGGGGTGATTGTAATGAACACCCCCGAAGGCAACACGATTTCCACTTGCGAGCACACGTTGAGTTTGCTTCTTTCCTTAAATCGAAATATCCCTCAGGCCCACGGCGCTGTTCGAAAAAACGAATGGAAACGCGATCGGTTCATCGGCGCCGAACTTGCCGGCAAAACTATCGGCATTCTCGGCTACGGACGTATCGGCCGCGAAGTGGCCAAACGGTTGATGGCTTTTGGCATGAAAATTCTCGTTTTTGACCCTTTTATTTCTTCCAACGGCGTATCCGATTCCAATGTGGAATTTGGTGATTTAAAAACAGTGCTGGCGCAGTCTGATTACATTACGATTCACACGCCGCTTACACGGGAAACAGAACATTTGATTGATCGAGAAGCGTTTCAGATTATGAAAAGCGGCGTGCGCATCGTCAATTGTGCCCGAGGCGGCATTATTGACGAACAAGCGCTTTACGATGCCATCAAATCCGGAAAAGTAAAAGGCGCGGCCTTAGACGTGTTTGAAAAAGAGCCGCCGACCGAAAACCCGCTTCTTACATTAGATCAAGTTGTGGTGACGCCTCACTTGGGCGCTTCCACCGAAGAAGCACAGGAAAATGTTTCTGTGGCCGTGGCCCAACAGGTGCTGGATGTGCTCAAAGGCCGTGAGATTCGCAATGCCGTCAATATGCCTTCCTTGGACACCAAAACGCTCAATATTCTTCGCCCCTGGATTCATTTGGCGGAGAAACTCGGCATGATGCACACGCAGCTTTTTGAAGGCAGTATTAAAGAAGTCACCGTGAAATATAGCGGGGAAGTAACTCAGTATACGCTCGCCCCGCTGACGTCAGCGGCGCTCAAAGGTCTTTTAGTTCCGATTTGCGGCGAAGGGGTGGTCAACTATGTCAATGTTCCGGTCATTGCCAAAGAGCGCGGCATTACCGTAAATGAAAGCAAAACCTCGCACTTGGAGGACTTCGCCAACTTTGTTTCCTTGGAAGTGGCGCTTAAGGAAGGAAGGCACACGATTTTAGGCACATTATTCGGAAAGTCAGATCCGAGAATTGTAAAAATTGACGACTTCTTTTTGGACGCCATTCCGAAAGGCAATCTCCTGGTGGTTGTCAACGAAGACAAACCGGGCGTGGTCGGAGAAGTCGGAACGGTTTTGGGTAAAAATTCCATTAATATCGCCGAAATGACTCTGGGCCGCAGACAGGATCACGCCTCGGCGCTTACCGTAATTAATATTGACGGGGAAGTGCCGCTTAAGGTGATTGAAGAAATAAAAAAATCCCCAAAAATTATTGATGTAAAACTCATTCGTCTCTAAGGCAGGCCCCTCAAATGTCTAATATCGTACTGATCGGCGCGCAATGGGGAGATGAGGGCAAAGGCAAAATCATTGATATCCTCACGGAAAAAAGCGATTACATTGTCCGCTATCAGGGCGGAAATAACGCGGGCCATACGGTTAAATACGCCGACAAAAAGTTCGTGCTTCATCTGATCCCCTCCGGAATTTTACGCTCAGGGAAAAAATGTTTGATTGGCAACGGCGTTGTGCTCGACCCCGAAGCTTTTTTTGAAGAAATAGAAACACTCGAGAAGAAAGGGGTCTCCGTCAAAGGCCGCTTGTTTGTAAGCGATCAGGCGCATTTAATTTTCCCCTATCATCGGTTGTTCGATACATTACGCGAGGAGTCCGGTGCTTCTCAAAAAATCGGCACCACACAGCGCGGCATCGGGCCGTGTTATGAAGACAAGATGGCGCGGCTCGGAATTCGCGTTGCCGATTTAGTGGGCGAGCCGCAGTTTTTTGAAAAGCGCTTACGCCATGTGCTTGAAATCAAAAATAAAATTCTTTCAAAAATTTATCATCATAAGCCCTTGAGACCGGCTGCCTGCATCAAGCCGTATTTGGCCTACCGGACGCGCCTGATTCCTTACGCGGCAAATACGTCATTGATTTTGAACAAGGCCATTGGTAACGGAAAAAAAATATTGTTTGAAGGGGCGCAAGGGACTTTGCTGGATGTGGATCACGGCACGTACCCCTATGTCACTTCCTCCAACGCCTCGGCGGGAGGGGCGCTGACGGGCACCGGCGTCGGTCCCACTCAAATCGATGAAGTGGTCGGCGTCATCAAGGCCTACACCACGCGTGTGGGGGAGGGGCCGTTTCCCACGGAGTTTCCCGAAGATTTGGTAAAAAAAATCCGGGATAAAGGCGAAGAATACGGAGCTACCACGGGCAGGCCGCGCCGGTGCGGATGGTTCGACGCGGTGATTGGCCGGCATGCGGTTTCGGTGAATGGAATCAGTTCATTGGCTGTTATGAAATTGGATGTTCTGGATGAACTTCGTGAAATAAAAATTTGCACGGGGTACCGGTACAAATCAAAAATCCTAAAAGATTTTCCTTCCAATGTGGAAATTTTGAAAAGGTGCTCCCCCGTATATGAATCGCATCGCGGGTGGCTCGGGAATATTTCCGGACTAAAACGGTATCAGGATTTTCCGCCCGCAGCCAAAAAATATCTGCGCCGCATTGAACAGTTAATGGAAACGCCCATTAAAATTATTTCCGTGGGTTCCAACCGGGCGCAAACTGTGATGCTGTCATGACGACAAACGCGTTACGCCCGAGGCATATTGCCGTGATTATGGACGGAAACGGGCGCTGGGCCGAGCAAAGAAGGCTTCCCCGGATTGAAGGCCACCGGGCCGGGGTAGAAAGCATCCGGGAGGTGCTCAGGGCTGCGCATGAGCTTGAAATTCCTTATATTACGCTCTACGCGTTTTCCAACGAAAATTGGCATCGCCCCAAAGAAGAGGTGAATTTCTTGATGCGCCTTCTTTCCGATTATCTGGATAAAGAGTTTGAGGAGCTTCACAAGAACAACATCCGTTTTCAGGCCATTGGCCGCACGGACATGCTTCCGGAAGAGATTCAAAAAAAAATTGAAAAAAATATTAAGGCAACAGAACACAACACGGCCTTAACCCTTACCGTTGCCTTAAGTTATTCCGGGCGTCTGGAATTGGTTGATGCGGTGAAAAAAATTTCGGAAAAAGTCGCTCGAGGCCAGCTGCGGACCTCAGAAATTACCGAGGCCGTTGTTTCCGAGCATTTATACACGCAAGGGCTTCCGGATCCGGATCTGTTGATTCGCACGAGCGGGGAAATGAGGATCAGCAATTTCCTTCTTTGGCAGATGTCGTATACGGAAATTTATGTCACGGATGTGCTTTGGCCTGATTTCAGGAAGCAGCATTTTTTTGAAGCGGTAGAAGCGTATCAAAAAAGAGAGCGCCGATTTGGACGAACCCACCTCACTCGCTAATCGCCTGATTTTCTCGGCTGTTCTCATCGTATTTTGTGTCTATACGATTTTCTTTTCTCCGAACTGGTTTTTCTTTATTGTGGTGGAACTATTCAGCCTGGCGGCGCTTTACGAATTTTACGAAATTGCCGAAAAAAAAGGCGTATTCATTAACAAGTTTCTCGGGCTCGTGTTCGGCGCCACGCTGCCTTTTTCTATTTATTTTCAGGGAGAATCGGTGATCATTTTGATTACCATTCTCTGCCTCTTTATTTTTAATTTCCATAGACAGCTAAAAACCAATTCATTGATTAGCACGGCGGTAACGG
>JACQQR010000134.1 GCA_016206875.1 Candidatus Omnitrophota bacterium | reverse complement strand
GTGCAATGAAAATTGAAAAGGAACTTGCTGATATGGCCAGGAGAGATCATAAAACGGAATGGCGGGGCTAACCGTTTCAAAGTCGAGAAAATAAATAGGAAATTTTAATTGGCTGATAAAATTTTTAATCTCAGAGATATTGCGATGAGTTTCACCCGATTTATGGCACTGCCATTGAACACGCTGATTATCCGTGAGCTTGAAATCTTCCGGAATTTCGGTGACTTTGCATATTTTTTTCTCAATAAGCTGAAACCCTTTCACTTTATTGAGGCGCGAAAGGACAAATACATGGTCTTCGGGAAGAAAATCCCAACAATGCTCTTTTAACCCGCATTCATAAGGTTCATTGCAATGAGGACCGATCTTAACTTCCGGAGAAGATTTCTCGTTTAATATTTTTAACATTTGCTCTAAATTTTTTTCAATTGTTCCGACCAGAGGCTCAACTTCTTTTGAAATGTCTAGGATGGACAAGAACTGCTTTGGATCAAGCGCCCCTTTACGAATGTAGCTATTGTTGACCAAAATGAGGTAACAACGTTTGATTCGAAGTCCCGAACCTTGATAACAATATTTTTGAAAAGCGAGATCCGGATAATGAACGTCTTTGGCTTCTGTAGAGCTTTTAACCTCGTACAAATCCCAAGAATCATCCGAATTAGGATTCAGAACATCTGCCCGGGCAAAAGTATTTTTATAACGGAATGCGGGTTCAAAAAGAGGCTTGCGCTGAGCCAACAGTTGCTGCGTCTGGCCAAGAACAGCATCATAATCTTCAAAACCTTTAATCTCGATTCCTTCCGGAAATAAAGTTCTAGCAATAGCTGTTACTTCGTGGCCTTGATCAAAAATGGCTTGGGTTTGTACATCAGTAGGCGGGAACATTTTTTGGGCATGATAATGCGTCCAAAGTAGTTTTGGGCATTGCAACCCAGCAATGTATTTGGTTTTCGACAACGTAAAATCTGTCATACCTTTTCCAATTCACAAACTTTTGACTCATGAAATTTCTTTTGACCCGCCAATCTCCCCGCAACAAATTCATATCCATTTATAGATGAAATAACACAGCGATAATAAGGATGGCTTTTGAGCCAATTTCCTTTCTCCAATCGTTCGTTGATACTTTTGTTTACTGTAATGACTATTAATTTTTTACCTGGAAAACGTTTCGTGAATTTAGTAGCAAAGTCAGAGAGCTTTTTTACAGAAATTCCTTCACCCGGACCGTATTCATATGCAACCAAAACACCCGTATGAACCGAACTTAATCTCTCTAACCGTGATGTGAGACACTTACCAAGTTTTCTCAAAATCCAAGGAAATTTGTATCCTTCCACTTCCAAAACAACCGCTGGCCCATTCGCATCATAAAGAAGCGCATCGCATTGACCTCTTTTTTTGTTCCTAAAATTTCCTATGGAAGGCCCCGCCTCAAGCACTCGATTACTTTTTGCCCTACGATTCCACCAAGAAACTATCAATCCGATCAAAGTGGCATGGTTATTACCATATGTCTGCACAGCCACCTGCCAATCGACAACCTCAAAATCCTTAAGACAAATATTCCTATTCCTCGCCATAAATCTCCCTCATTACACCTATCCCCAATCGTGTATACCGCACCCATCGGTCACCCGAAGGTCTTGATGCACACGACTGTGTTCTTGGGCTTGTCGTCAGGGACTGTCCCCGCAAGGGACTGTCCCTTTTCACTGGATTCCAATTTGTTTCCCTCCTTTCTTCGAGAACTTTTTCCATGAGATGATGCCAATTAGTCAGACAGTGTCTGACTAATTCGGAGCCTTTTATTGAGTTCTTTCTCCGTCGGCAGAGTCAGTTTATATTTTGATGCAAATATCTGATTGTTACCTGACATGATCATTGTATTCTTCATAAAATCTTTCTCCAAGCTTCCCTAATTTTTCTTTTCGGACGTTGTTGCCTCATCCACGCATCAATTTCCTTCAAATCAAACCGTGTTTGTAATCATCGCAAGATAAAACTGTTTTTGCTTCCTTGAGCATTCCGGCTTTCTTGAATAGCCCTGCGATCAGACTCTTATGTTTTTTTGTGTATTCCATGATCTTCACCTCTCCCCCCACGCCTTCTGCGTTTACGGCAGGGTTCTTTCTATTTCTGCGGTCAAGATGGCTTTGAAATTTTTCAGAAGGCCGTGCTGGCTTGCGGGCAGGAAACGTTTGAGTTCGCTTTTTGCGTCCAGCTTTGTTTTGTTCATCGCCTCCAGAAGCTTCGCCTTCAAGGATTTATCTTTCTGAAAAACTTCTTTAAAGGCCAGCCGACTGCGCAAAATGAAATACAGATCATAAAAGTCTCTTGGCTTGGCGCGGGTTAATAGAGCAGCCACCTTTTCGTGGACCAGAATTTTTTCTTCAAGGCGAATCAGCGTAAAGGCCGGCAAAAATTCGGAAGGGATAAGAGCGGTATCCCCCTTCGGTTTTCCGGGTGCTCTTAGGGAAACTTCAAGCTGTATCTCGCCCCGGTTTCCCTCTCCCTCAAACTGGAGTATTGAAAAATAACCGCCCGAGGTCTTTTTAGCTTCGTCGATTTTCACATGGATTCCTTCTGCCTCAACCCCCACCAGTGTTTTTTCGAGAACAGATTCAATCGCATGAATACTGGCATTGGTTCCGGCCTGCCTGCCGGCCAGGCAGGTAAAATCCAGATCCTCCGAAAAACGGGGGCTTTGCCAGACGACTCTCAGAGCAGTCCCGCCCTTAAAGAGCAAATGATCCGCATTTTTTTGCCGGTAAAGATGCGAAAGAAAAAGGTGTTGGAAATATTCCCGCACAATATTATCCGCCGGCGTTTGATAACGATCTGCCAATTCACGGACTTGCCTGGCGTCGATCATAAAATCTCCCGGACAAGCTTCACAAGACTTCCCCTGTTAAAGAGACGTGCATAATGAAGCGCTTCCTTCGCATTTACTTTATTTACTCTCAACCGGTCGTTCAAAGACTTCAGCCTGAGATCAATAAAGTAACAATAATCTACAAGGGCTTTTTCAGGCACGGCCATTAGCATTTTTACTTGGCCTTCTTTCACGAGCCGGTATCCCGTATAGGCACTTCTTTTAATTCGTGAGTATTCATAGTTTTTACCCTGAACCGTAAAGCTCCGCGTAATCTTTGTGGTAACAGAAGTAACGGTGTAGACAGTTTCGGGAATCAACCGGTGATAGGCAAGCGCATACTCCAGCGAGACGTAGGAAGGTTCATAAAGGCGGTTTGCAATTTCAAGCTCGTGCGGCGGCTCAGACCTTAAGGCGTAGAGACCGTTGCGAAGCTTGGTGAAAAGGTCCCGATTGTGATCCTTGATGAATTCCTGGGCAGCCCGCAGGGTCACCCTGAACAAACGGCGGAATTCCTCCGGTGAGAAGATTCGCATTTTCTTCCGGCCCAGAGCGCTCAAAACCTCAAGGACATTAAGTGATTTCATTTTTCGCTCCATATAGCGCTAAAAGTGAAACGAATAAATTCTACTGAAAAACGCACTTGAGTGCAAGGTAAGAGTTTGTAAGAATTTAGATAACGTCAGGTGATTTTCCGAATACTTAAAACCCATAAGCGCCGGCAATCACTTCCATCCCCAATCGTGTATACCGCGCCCATCGGTCATCCAAAAGTCTTTATTTGGATTCTAAATGGGTCCATGGGGGGATATCATAGGATCCACACGGCTAGCGACGCGGGAAAGAATCCATCGAAACATAATTTGATGAAGCGGGATTGTCCAAAACCAGTGGCAAATTCCGGCAAGGCCACGAGGAATAAATTTCGCAGTAAGCTCAAGCTGAGTTTGGGAAGAATTTAAGTTCACAAGACGGAATTCAAGATAAGCTTCTCCAGGCAATGTCATCTCTGCTTTGAAAAGAATCTCGCGAATCGGGTCTATCCGTACAACCTGCCACACATTTTTGGGAAATAAAATTTCTTCCGCGTGTTCCACAACCTGCCACACCTGCCCGGATGCCCCATTCAAAATCATCGAGTGCCGATCAAGAAAAACTGTCCCTCCCGCCCATTTCAGATCTCCTGGATAAGGCCACTCACAAGGCATCACTCCATTCATGCCGGAATTCCTCATGAGAAAATATTGCGCTCCTCCATTCACTGCACGGCGAATCGCTTCCCGCGCATCCAAAAGTCTTTGCGGAATAAGCTGGCGGATACGTGTATCTTTCGAAATCACTTTGTTCCGTAGACCTTCAGCCAAGGGTCTTGCAATCGACGCATGAACCGGCGTAACCAGATGAATCCAGTAGGAACTGAGGCGCGGTGTCAGCACCGGAACCGGAATAATCCAGCGTTTCATAAGTTTAGCTTCTTCCGCATAAATTTCCATGAGACGCCGATACGTGACAATTTCGGTACTACCGATATCAAAGGTCTGGCCGATTGTCTCCGGAACTTCGAGAGATCCTACCAAATATTCCAGAGCATTATGAATGGCAGTCGGCTGACATTCAGTACTCACCCACCGCGGCGTAATCATGATTGGAAGACGATCAGCCAAATAACGCAAAATCTCGAAAGAGGCGCTTCCCGATCCGATCAGCATGGCAGCACGCAAGATAGTCACGGGAACTTTTCCTGATTTCAGAATTTTCCCGACCTCACTGCGTGAACGAAGATGTTTGCTCAAATCTTCTCCCTCTTCACCGAGGCCTGATAGATAAATAATGCGCTCGAGACCTCCTGCTTCTGCAGCCTGGACCATATTTTCCGCAGCTTTCTGGTCTGCTTCAGCAAAATTTTTCTGGCCGGGAGCCATGGAATGAACCAAATAAAACGCTGATGACGCGCCGCGGCAGGCGCGAATGAGCGAATCCGGATCAAATACATCTGCTTCTACAATTTCAACGCGAGGATCTTTTGCCCAGGAGCGGTCTTTTAATTTCTCGCGAGACCGCACGGCCGCACGCACTGGATAACCGCTCTCAAGCAGACGAGGAACAAGTCTTCCTCCCACATAGCCCGTGGCACCGAGGACTAAAACTGGTTTCAATCCCTTGACCATAATCAACTGACCTCTCTTCCCTTGCTTGTATCGATTAATTCCACCAGATCTTCCGGATACTGCTCAAAAAATGTTTGATCGGCTAAATAACAAGTATCGAAGAATGTTCGCGGATTTTTAAATTGAGGAGCCGCCCTTCATCTTCGATAGCCAGCCCAGGAAACGCGTTAAGCACGGCTTCTGCAAAAAGTCCGGTACGTTTACCGATCGATGCAGATTTTTCCAGGGATCGGTATACCGATACTTCTTTGAGACCGCATGACGGCGAACGGCTTTTCAGTATGAATCCATCAACATCTTTCAAAGAATCGAGATACTTTTTTGAAAAACTTGTCATACGATGGGTAACATCCGCGAGGGTGCCCGATTGCATCAAATGAATCTTTTCTTTCTCTTCAACAAGACGAATCGGCGCACGCGGAGTTCCTAGTCCAATTTCCACTTCCGGACAAACCGGCATGAAATCGACGTGTGGAATTAACTTTTTGATGAAACTATCGGGAATGACTTGACCGTTATAACGGCAAGCTTCGAATTCGAGGCATTTGCTAAGCACGACCACAGGCTTCTCAAATTTTCTCATCCTTGACCTCTTCTTATCTATAGTGAAAAGATAACTGATTCGGTAGAGGTTTACCAATTAAGGAAGTTGAATTCTGGTTTATCAGGGCAGGACAACGGAGATTGAATTAAAAATAGAGTCTTTTTAAGACCTCACACAGCCAGGTGTAAACGCGCACCCAACGGTCAGCCGAAGTGGGTTAGCCCGGATTTGACGGACACCAAAAAAATCGGAACCGTCCCCAATTTCCGGAACCGTCCCCAATTTCCCCGTCCTACCTCGAATCCCAAATAATAACATTCTAAGCTTCATTCCACCCTCTCCGTCCCTTGAGTCAGCACCTTCAAATATGGCTCGTACGAAAACAAACGATGTCTTTGTTTCCCTGTGAATTCTTTAACAAGTCCCAATTTTTCAAGATTCACCATGGCTTTATTGACGGCGGGAAAAGAAAGTTCTAATTCTTTGGTCGCCACGGGAAGCGAAATAATAGCGTGTTTCTTCAAGAATTCCTGAACCCGCAGGGCTGTCGAAGCAGCCTTTCCAATTTTTTGAATTTTGATCCGGTGTTCTTCAAACATCAAAAATAGTTTTTGGGCTGTTTGCTCGGCCTCGGTGGCAACGGCTTCAACTCCCGAGAAGAAGAAATCGAGCCATCCTTCCCAATCGCCCTCTGTCCGGATGAGCTGAAGCTTTTCATAATAAACTTTTCGGTGCTCTTTAAAATACAAGCTCAAATAGAGCAAGGGTTCGGATAAAGCTTTTTCGGCGCATAGAATAAACGTGATTAAGAGCCGGCCTAATCTGCCATTTCCATCAAGAAAAGGATGAATACTTTCAAATTGGGCATGTACCAGCCCGGCTTTGGCTAGTGTTGGAAATTTTTCTGGCTCGCCGTGGAAAAATTTTTCAAGAGCTCCCATGGCCGGCATAACTTCTTGAGGCGGCGGCGGCACATAAAGCGCATTTCCAGGCCGAGTACCGCCAATCCAATTTTGGGTGCGACGGAATTCACCCGGTTCTTTGTCTCCTCCGCGCACCTTGCTCAAAAGTTCCTCGTGGATTTCCTTGATGAGCCGTAAACTCAACGGAAATCCCTTATTCAATCTCTGAAGACCATGCTGCATCGCACCGACGTAATTTGAAACCTCTTTCACATCTGTTTTTAATGCTCCTGGTGTTTCCTCCATTTCAAAAAGAAGTAAATCGGATAAAGAAGACTGCGTTCCTTCAATTTGTGAAGACAGGACTGCTTCTTTCCGGACATAAGAATAAATAAAAAGATCCGGATCAGGAAGAAAAGAGGAAATGCCGTCCAGACGCCCTAATGCCCTGTTGGCTCGTTCCTGTAAATCCTGGAGCTTATGATCAAAATGGATCGCGGGACTTGGCGGCAAAGGATGAGGACTGAAGACGAGGTATCTCTCATCAGGAGTTCCCTGTTTCAACCATTTCCCGGATCTTGTGCTATATGAAGAGGTTTTATCGCCCATAACCTTATTAAATTATAGTGGCTTTTCGTTTAATTGTAAAATGCTTATTTAACGATGGGTTAATTGTAATCCTTTAGCGGAATGGTAAACTATACAAAAACGATTTTTGCGGGATGAAAGCCGTTGAAGTTGGAGACGGCGCTGGCGGAGGAATAGGCGCCGATATTTTTCACATAGACTATATCGTTGACGTAGAGCTCGGGAATTTCAGCGTCGAGCGAGAGCGTATCGAAGGAATCGCAGGTAGGGCCCGCCAAGGCGCTCAAGAATTTCTGGCCGCGCCGGAGCGTCTTGAACTCGTATTTGCAATGATCGAAAACCATGCCGGAAAAATCCTGATACACTCCGTCATTCAAATAATAATAATTCTTATTATTCCGGAAAGCGCGCCCCACAACTTGTGTCACTAAAATTCCGGCGGGACCGGCGAAAAAACGACCCGGCTCGGCAATAAAACGAATTTTTTTGTCGAAAAGCCTGCCTATTTGCTGATGAATCTGGAAAGCCATTCTTTCAAAATTCACTCCGACTTCCCTATCGAAATGCGGAATCGGAAATCCACCTCCTATATCCACAATGTTTAAATCAATGCCATTCTCTTTTGCCTGCTTAAAAATATGCCGCGTGATTTCCAATGCCTGAAGATAATTTTCGACATTTCTCGATTGAGACCCCACGTGAAAACTGATCCCCAGAGGCACAAGCCCCAACGTGCGGGCTTTGCGGAGCATTGGAAACGCCATATCCCGGTCCACGCCAAATTTCAAAGAAAGATTGACCACACTCCTGTGATTGTCCACCTTCACTCTCAAAAGAACCCCGACGCCGGGATAATGTTCGGAAATTTTATAAAGTTCCGGCTCGTTGTCATACGTCATCATCGAGACACGGCACTTGCGCGCCGCGATAATGTCTTCCATCGATTTAATCGTATTGGCAAAAATGATTTTCTCGGGCCGGGCGCCCAGGGCAAGCACCAACCGCATTTCTTCGGCGCTGGCCACATCAAAACCCGAGCCCAAACGGATAAATGTCTTGATAATTTTAGGATGGGGATTGGCCTTAATCGCGTAGAAAGGCGCAACTTGCGGCAACGCCTTGCGAAAGCGCCGGTATTGTTTCACCAGAACGCTTTTGCGGATCACCATAAGCGGCGTCCCGTGTTTTTTGGATAAAACACGAATCAAATTTTCGACGCCGCTGGAATCGGCAGGCTCGGATTTTTTAAATCCTGACGGCTTCTTTTCTGTCAGGAGCTCTATCGGCTGTGTAGGCACGCGCTCTTTCCCTATGATCCACTAAAAACGTGGTGAACTGCCATACATCTTCTTCGTTGGGTTTTTTGATATCAAACTTGGTAAATTTCGTGTTGAGATTCATGAGCGGAGTCCAGTCCACCCGCTGAGACAAGAACGGCCGGATATAGGGAATGGAGATATCTAAAATAAATTTGTGATCAATATCATCAGGCAAACAAACGCCGCGTTTTGGATTTTCAATCATCCATAGGGCCGCGGCAACCACTGAAATGGCCACCTGAAGCGTTGTGGCCTGCTGATGAGGAACCAGTTTGCGCGCCGTCTGGATATCCAAAAGACTGCCGCACCACCACGCCGTTAAATCATGCCCCATGAGAAGCACGCCCAGCTCGTCAGCGCCGCTGGTGATTTCATCGTTCATAATGCGCTGGTTTTCCTGCAATTTGAATTGACGCATCTCCAGCTCATGAAGAGAATTAATCGCCGAGTCCGTCGGGCAATATGCGTAATGAACCGTGGGACGGTACACCGCCTTGCCGTTTTCCCAAACCGTAAGACGGTCGGAAATGCTGAAGGCCTCGCCGTGACGAATCACCATGCCGGTAATTTCTCCGCAAGGAACCCAAGACCGAACCCAGGTCTTCATGCCCACAGTATTCAGACAAATTTGATTTCCCGGGCCCTCTTTATGGAAGAAGGCGCCTTCGGGAATGTAGCGTTCATGCGTGCCCCAGCCTAACTCTGCCGGCGCAACTCCTTCTTCAAAAAATCCTTCAATACTCCACGTGTTCACAAATTCATTTACTTGCTTGGGTTGATCCGTAATTTGAGTGTCGCGTTCAGAGATATGAATGACTTTGACACCGGTAAGCTGCGCGAGCCTGGCAAACTCGCCGCCTCCAAGCGCGCGCTCCAAGGCAGACTTCCGGGAAGGATCGGACGCCGTCCTCAAAATTTTCTCGGCAATTTCAACCAGGGCGTGTTTGGTGAAATGCGATACCAGGCCGGGATTGGCCCCATGATCCACAATGGCGGTTGTCCCTTCATTCTTTCCCCACCGGGCCAGCATTTTTCGAAGTTCCATATGCCGCATATACAACGTGTACTTAGTCGGGTCATTGCGCTGCTCATCCCGGTACGGATCCCATTCTTCCACGGAGGTGTTCACATAAAGAATTTGATTGGCCCGGGCCCATTCTAAAAGCGCGATGGTTTCAATATTCCAGGCCAAATCAATAATCATATCCCCGGGGCCCACGTATTTGGCCAGGAGTTCCTTATAGTTTTCACGCGTTATGCGATCAAAAACATAATGCACACCTCGCTGAATTGCCTCTTTGATGCGAGACCGGTTGTCTGCAAAATCCATAATGGTGATCTTCTCGGAAGGCATCTCAAGTAATTTGAGAACCAGCGGAATAGCGCATTGAGAAACAGAACCGCAACCGATAATCAGCAAACGCCCCTTGAATTTCATGTGGATTTTCCTAGTGTTACAAATCGAGTTGATAAAACGGATCCTAAAATCATGACTGTTGAAACAAGCCGGCGTTATTGTATCTTCTTTTTTCTCAATGCAAAATACTTTTTGATGATTTGTTGATAATTTTTCAGAAATTTTCTACCCGAGATAGGACAACAAATCGGTATGATGCCCGATCATTTTCCACTCGCCGTTTTCTTTTCCTGAATCTTTGCAAAATGGGTTTTCTCTTTAATGTTGTCATTCCCGCGAAAGCGGGAATCCAGCGACTTTGTTTTTCGGACAATGCCAAAGTCACTGGATTCCCGCTTTCGCGGGAATGACAAAACCATTAGGTTATTTTGCAAAGATTCAGTTACAACTTAAAAGGGACAGTCCCCTTCGGGGACAGTCCCTCGAC
>JACQQR010000141.1 GCA_016206875.1 Candidatus Omnitrophota bacterium | reverse complement strand
TAAATCCTATACGAACTTAGGAAACAGAATATTAGAGACTGTTAGGAATTGTCCCTTTTTAGGAGTTAAGAATAAATATGACTGTAGGAACCCGTATTAAATTCTTTCGCCGGCGGAAGAATTGGACTCAAAAAGCGCTGGCCCAGTCAGTGGGAAAAGAGGCCAGTTTTATCAGCCATATTGAGCGAAGCACGCGGAATCTTTCCGTGCGGCTGCTTTGTTCCATTGCCAAGGCGCTTGAAGTACCGCCCATGATCTTGCTTTCCGGCGGCACCCACCCTTTCGAACAATGTGTGGAAAAAATCTCTTGTCTCGACGAGCAAAACTTGCACCGTATCAGTGAATACGCGGATTATCTACTCGCCCTCCAAATCCGGAATCAAACGTAAAAAAACTTTCTTGCAACTGATATCAGCTATGTGATATCTTTCTGGCGGGAGGATTTCTCATGGTTCGCACACTCATTTCTCTACCCGAAAAAGACAAACACTGGCTTGAGGGGTACAGCCAGTTACATCATATTTCTCTGGCTCAAGCGGTTCGCGCCGCCGTGGAGTTGTATATAAAGCAGAAAAAAGACGCCACCCGAAGAGAAATTTTATTAAAATCCAGAGGAATATGGCCTCGAAAAGAAGATGCGCTGGAGTATGTACGCAAATTGCGTGAAGAATGGGATGAACGATAAATGTCCATTGCTTCATCCTATTTGCTTGATTCTGTTATTTTGATTGACTATTTAAACTTTGTCCCTGAGGCAACGAAATGGATTTTATCCCTCAATAAAGAAGAGGCTGTGATTTCTCCCGTTACACGAGCAGAAGTTTTGGCAGGAATTAAAATCAATAAAGAACGGTTTACTTCATTTTTGGACCAATTTGAATGCGTGGATATTGACGCAACTGACGGAAACCGGGCGGCTGAATTACGCCAGCAATACCGTTGGAAATTACCGGATGCTTTGCAAGCCGCCTGCGCCCTCAACCGAAACTTAAAATTGGCCACACGCAACACAAAAGAATTTCAGGAAAAAACCCACCCGTTTGTTCTCATTCCCTATTCGCTGTAATCGTTTGAAGTTATGCGCTTTTGACAAGGGCTTGGATTTCTAAGTGCTGGGTGAAGAGGCCGTCAAGATGGCCGGTGAGGGGATCGAAAGAAGCGGGCGATTGCGGCACGGAAGGTATACTTCGAGTCTCTTCCAAAAGCGCCAATAACTCGCGGGCTTTATCCGCTGGCTGCAAGATTTCGGGCGAAAGTAAATTGTCACAGACGCGAGCCGCAAAAAGCACAGCCCCCAAACTCGCGGCGGAGATGGAGCTCCCATTTTTTCCTAAACTGGAGGCGAAAGTAAAAGTAGCCGGTACAAACGGTTTTAGTTTAAATTTTTTACGGTTAAAGTGCTGTTCTACTTGCCCAATTTTTTTTCCCAATGGTTCGCCGCCGAGCCTCCGGCCATATCCCCTCATCTGGCCTCTTTGAAGAATAAAATTTCCGGACCCGTCCGGCGCGGGAACCATTTTCAACCACAAAACTAACGCCCTTTGCGGATCTTCCAAAAGAATTCCGTAAAAGCTGTCTTGCCGGTGTAAAGAAGGCTCGCCGCCCGGCGCCATTTGGTGGGTGCTCACTCGAATCAAAGCCAGCGGAATTTCTCTCGGCCCGAGCCATTTTTCCATCTCAGCCCTCGAAAAAGATGCCGCCTGCTTCCCTCGCCTATGCCAGGGAAACATCATGGCTGGATCCACCGTGCCCCGGGCACGAACATATCCGCCCGGAGTTTCCAGCCCCGCCCACACATCAAAAATTTCCAAGCCTCTCAGCGATCCCAAACTCGACGCTTTGGTAGCCTGGTTTAATGCGGATTGCCATTTTTCATCTTCTCTAGGAAAATCGGGGTGTTGTGAGATTTTTTCGAAAACTTCGCGCGGGCTCATTGTTATAGGCGCGCGTACATCAATTACATAACCTTTCTTCCTCGTTCCCAAGGGGCTGGCCGAGAGAATCGTGATGTCTACGTTGGGATGGTTGGAAGCCAAGCGGCCTTTTATCAATCGCACTCGCAACATATCATTTCGAATTTCTCCCTTGAAATCAAAAGACACCGGTTCCCATTCAGTTACAATCAGAAGCTGCATGTGCAACTGCGAGTCTTTAAAAGCATTTCCCATTTGAGTCCACGGGCTTTTCAAATCGAGTGGCGCGCTGCCCAAGCTGGAGGCTCGGGGCGGTGAGCCAGAAGCAATGGCACCTAAGCTTTTCCCTCCCGGACGGGGCACGATGTGGTGAAGCCTTCGAAATTCACGCTCCCAATTGATGCCTTGATTGCTCGGCTTATGTGTCGTAGATTTGGAGACGTGTTTGCCGGGTGAGACATGCGAAGAAATCGCGGCTATGCCGGAACTCACTGAGCCAATGTTTGTTTTTTCTGAAGCAACTTTTTGCTCACGGGCCGTACATCCCACTGCTAAAAACCCGGCAATAGCAAAAACGGCAAACTGCCGGATCCACAAGGAGCGCTTCAGAAGCTTTCTTGGCCTTCTGCTTGAAACCGTTCGGGATGCGGATGAGGACGCGGGAGACGCTATGGCCTGTTTTTTGATTTTCAATGAGTCCATTTTTTCTTTTGCTAAGGCAAGCAGCATGGCAAAGTTCACGGGAAGCAGAAATTCCCCGGCCGGTTTCATTTTGAGCTCATCGGGCATGGTGGCTAAGGATGACGAAAGAATGGAACGGTTTAAAATGGCGTTTTGATAATGAATGGAATGCATTTTCCCGGCAAGCCGGGTGAGACCTTCTTGGCTTGAGAGATAAAAATTGGGCTCGACTGTGCGCACAGAAAAACCACGGGCGCGGAGCAGGCGCTCGAGCGGCTCTTTGTGAAAACCGCCGGCTACCAAGATGGCTTTTTTGGCGTTGCGCGATTGGAACAAGCGCTCCATGTTGCGCGCCATCGCCCGGTCGCGAAGCTGTGCGCCGCGGTAAAAATCCAGACAAAGCCGAAAAACGAAATTCGAAAATCGAAATTTAGAAGCCAAAACAATCTCTTCCATTTGATTTTCGACTTTCGACTTTCGAATTCCTTCCCACTCCCCCTGGCTCAACTCCAAGCGCAGGAGTTTGGCGAGTAACTGCGCTTTGCGCCATGTGCGCAGAAACTTTTTCTCCTTGGGCCGTACAGCCAAACGTAAGGCAATTTCGTGACGCAAACGCTTGATTTCCTCTAACAAGTTTCGCGCTTCAAGCTCCTCTTGAAGGATGCGGAAACGGAGATGGTTTTTTAGCGGACGGGATAGTTGTAATGGGCGGCCGGAGGATTGCGCCTGGTCCCATAAGGATTCGAGAAAAGAGCGGGTAGAAAAATGTGTACCCTCTCCTTTGAAAAGGGGGAGGGGGAAATCATTGTCAACATTGTCCCGAACTTTCGAAAGCGCAAGCATCCGCAGAATATTCGGATACTGAAACTGATTGCGAATGTCGGAAAGTTTGGATGGATGCGTTTGCAGATAAAATTTTTCAAGCTGCCGGACATGCCCGATGAGATCCACACGGCTTTCTTCCCAGACTATTTCGCCCAAAAGAAATTCGCGTAAATTTTTATTGACTGTTTTATGGGCCTCGTCTAATAACCCGGCTCTTAATTTTTGAAGAAATGCATTGACCTCACTTTGGCGGGAAAGAATTTTTTCTAGAATAAAAAAATATTTTGCAAAGAGCGCCTTTTCTTCGGCGCCTTCACATGGAATAGGGCTTTTTGACTGGGCAGCAAAGAGCTCGGCGCCGGTCAGCTCTCCATGACGCAGGATGTGAAGCAGTACCCGGCGGTTTTGGGCCGGGTCCCGGACGAAATCGAGCGCTTCCGGCGTCAGACGGCCCCACCCGCCTTCCAAGGCAATAAAATCGATTGTTTCGCGCTCAGTGATCTCTTGAAGAATTTTTTCTACGGCCAACTGTGAGGCTTCATCGGCGTGCAAGTCGGAAATAAATATAATTTCGCCGCGGGGCGCACTTGGGGGAGAAAGCGCAAGGGCTTGGGAAGGGAAAATCTGCGTTGCAATGACGGCGCATGAAATGAATAAGGCTGAAATTTTCTGAAATTGAAGTCGCATTTCGGAGGTTATGAACCTCACTTTCAATTGAATCTATAAAACGAACTATTACGGCATGACAATTAAAAATGGGCTACGCCCATTTACAAACCGTATGGTACCGCGTACCTACAAAATTAAATGGAATGCGGTACTATGCTGCCTTTAAATTTTGTAACGTTCTGGCTAGAAAACCAATAATAGTAACGCCAACCACCTCTTGCTTCTTTTCATCATATCGAACTACAACGCCTTCTCCTATATCCACACCGATTGCAATTCGAGGTTTGCCGACCGAAATATACAGAACATCTGCTTCTTCATCATATTCCCAATTCAACGAAGGTTTTCCTTCTAAAATTCTCAACGCTTCCATAATATAATTGATTCCCTTGTTTAACAGAAAACATACGGCAGAGACTAGCATCCAATTAAATCACTTGCAAACTGTTTATTTGTTCGAATTTATTTTCCAGATTTAGGCAGATAAAAACCGGGATGCAGAAATAATAAATTGCTTGTTTTCGCAGACTTTTAAGATATTTTCTTCGCAAACCAACTGAATAAAAGGGATGTCTCCCAGCAATTTTTGATAGTGAAATACATGAACCCCAACAGGTTCAGTTTTCATTTTAGCTTCTATCAATAACCAGGGCACTGCGTCTTTGACCAGCACAAAATCGATTTCTCTTCCATCACGAGTTCGGAGATATTTTAATTCAAAATCGCCCAAGCCGCTGTCATGCCAGAAAGAAAGCCAGCTAAGAAGTTCGCAGGCAATATAATTTTCAAACCGAGAACCTAGATCGGTAATCAAAGACCAATCATAAAAATAAATTTTCTTTTCTTTTTTAATGCTTCTGGATATTTTTTTGCTATATACCGGTACTTCAAAAAGAAAGAAGCACAACTTCAAAGCGCGCAAATAATTTGAAACTGCGTCAAAACTTTTACTCAAGTCTTCGGCAAGTGAGTTAACGGATAATGGGCTTGCAATTCTTCCGGGCAATAGTTGAATAAGACGCGAGATATTTTCTAATTCCTCGATGCGGGTTAAATCTCGTAAATCACCTCGAACTAACCTATCCTCGTAATTCCTCCGCCAAAGTGTTATGAACTTTTCTTCACCGTTCAAAAAAGGTTCTGGAAAACCATTGAGATCGAAAAGATTTTTAAAAACTGATTTACTCTTTTTTCTTACTGAACTCACGCGGCTTTCAATAAATTGAACCGGGTCGGGCAAAAAAGAAAGAATGTCGGAAGAAAAACGAGTTAATTCAAATAAATTGAAGGGTAAGAGACGGAACATAAAATAGCGGCCGGCTAAACTGTCCCCCGAACGGCGAAACATATCCAACCGGGCACTGCCGGTAATAATAAATTGAATCTGATCTTCTAAGGTGTCAAACTGGCCTTTTAAAATATTTTTCCATTGGGGCATTTTGTGAATTTCATCAAAACAAACCCAATGCTTGAGCTTCTTTTTTTCATCTTTCGGAAGAGTGAATAAATCTTCTTTCAGAAAAGCGGGGTTTTCCCGGAATTTTTCAATAACAGGATGGGTATCCCAATTATAATAAAAGGCTTCGTCCCCCACTTCTCGTAAAAACATTTTGGCCAATGTGGTTTTTCCGCTTTGCCGGGGACCGGCGATAAAACGCATTTGTCGTCCTAAAGAATCCGAAAAGACCGTAGAGGAAATCAGTCGGGGGATCATACGACAATTTTAGGCTATAGCCAAAATTTGTCAAGGCAAATTTAGGCTATAGCCAAAATTTGTCAATCTGCCTATTTGCCGGGATTTTTGGCTTTTTTGAGCTTTTGTTCGAGCTCGTCGATTTCTTTTTGCAGGTAAATGGTGCGGTTACGCAGTTCTTCCACGGGGTCGGGCATGTCGGTGTGATCCAATGTGCCGAGGGCGCCGATTTTATTGCCATTGCGCCGGACGACTTCACCGGGAACGCCCACAACAGTGCAGCCTTCCGGCACAGAATGCACGACCACAGAACCGGCGCCGATTTTCGAGCCGGCGCCGATCTTGATATTCCCGATTACTTTGGCTCCTGCCCCGATCACCACGTGATCGCCAATCGTGGGATGGCGCTTGCCGCGTTCTTTGCCGGTGCCGCCCAAGGTTACGCCTTGATATAGCGTGACATTATTGCCAATTTCAGAAGTTTCTCCAATCACCACACCCATGCCGTGATCGATAAAAAATCCGTATCCGATTTTAGCGGCCGGGTGGATTTCGATTCCTGTCAAGAACCGCGCAAATTGCGAGATGAGACGCGGAAGCAAAGGAATGCCCAGCTGATCGAGAAAATGCGCCAGCCTGTAGGCCAGCATGGCATGGAAACCCGAGTACGATAAAATTACTTCGAGCCATCCCAGCGGAGTGCAGGCGGCGGGGTCGCGCTCAAATATGGCTTTCCAGTCTTTGCGCAGGGTGTGGAACATGAGCCACTACCTCCTATAAATTACCGCATACGGCCCAAATAAAAGATAATTGGCCGAATGGCGAATGACATCTTCTTGATCTTTGGCGCGCTGATACATGCGTTCACGGCCTTCGATACGCCGTACTATCAAATGCACCGGCCGGCCATAGCGCCACTCGAAGTATTGTACTGCCTCTAGCAAAGCTTTCAAGCGCGTAAGTCCCCGGCCATTTTCCTCATCGCGGCCGTCGAAGGCCAGGTCCACATAAAAAGTAGAGACATTGTGCTTCAAGAAAAAATTCATCAAGTAGTACAAATGCCTCTGGGAACCATGAATGGCGGCTTCTTGCAAAATCATATCAAGATTTACATAGCCATTGGATGCGGCGATTTCCAGCGCTTTCCCGAGCGCCTGTGACTTAAAAGCCGAGCCATCGGCATACGCCAAATCGGCCAACACAATCGGCTGAGTGACCACGCGGCCGGCGCCCATAGTCCAGTGATTGAACTCTGTACTGCCCGATTGAGTTGGGTCCACCACCCAGGCAGTGAGCACGCCGTCTTGAATATTTTCAATCACAAAATAGCGTTCATTCAGAAATGGGTTGTGTTGTACCTCATACAGCGCGCGTGCGCGGTCGTTCTTCACTCTGAGAATTTCGATGACTTTGGAACGAAGCGCTTTTGCCGTGTAATCACAAAACGAGAGGCTGTGAATGGCCGCGTTGTGCTCAAGAAGTTCGAATACCTGCTTGGAGCTCAGGCGCTCCGCGGCAGAAAAATCTTCGGCTCCGCCGCGCACCCCGGCACGAAGGCCTGAGGCCTCGTGAATGGCCCGGGCCCCATGGCTGCGCAAATAATCCAGATTTTTGGTGAAACCCAGCTCACGGGCCCTCTCTACCAAATTCCATTCATAGTTTGCATCACCTTCGGCATAGCCGTCGAGCACAACATAGACCACGACTTGTTTTGGATCCCCTTTCGCATTCGCCAAAAGCGGCTTTCCTGTCATTTCTTTTGGAATATCCAAACCCAGAATTTGAAGAATGGTGGGCGCCACTTCATCTTGAGTGCCTTGATATTGCACCAGCTCAGGCTTTTCCTCGCGGCCTTCGGGATACCCAATGATATAAAGCGGCACGGGCGTTCGTGTATGGCCGGGCACCTGTAAGTCTTCCAGCATACCGTGGTCGGAGCTCACCAATAACCAGCCTTTTTTCTCGCGCACGGCCTCTACAATCCGTCCGATTTGATCGTCGGCGGCGCGCACCCCTTCTATTCCGGCTTTCCAAAATTCATCGCCGGGATGCGGGTTTTTTTCTTTGATGGCATGCCCCATTAAATCCATATTGGAGACATTGGCCACAATGACACTGCCGTCAGAGGCGCTACGGACGGCTTGGCAAGTGGACTCGCCCACCAGATCAGAAGAGAGGCGGGGCATGAGATAAAATTCCGAATCGCGAAGTTTTTTTCCTGACGCGGGGTGAAGCGGCAAATCGTGATTGATAAAAGTTTCTTTGGCTGACTTTTCATTGCGCGGCCTGCCGCCGCGGAAAATTTCATTCAAAATAGTTTCTTTTTGCCTGTCGGTAACGATGGTGAGCGCTATGCCGTGCTCATCGAGCACATCGGATAAAACGTGCGGCACACGAAGCGGCTCGATCCAATAACTTTCCGGAGTTTGAGTATTCACATGCGGCTGCGGCGAAACATACGCCAGATATTTCGCCGCAGGCGAAGCGAGCAAACGTTCTTTCACCAGGCGCTGGCGGTCCTGGCGGATATTCACTCCGATGTCTACAGTCTGGCGGCCGCCGGCGGCGGCTAAGGCGCCGGGCACGGTTCCTGCGGCGTCGGCCATGGCTCGAAGCGCGAGGCTTTGATCTTTCTCGCCGCGCGCGTAGCCGGCCTCGATGCTTTGCACAAGCTCAGCCAGGGAAGAAACTGAAATGACTTTTTGAGAATGCGCCAGAAGCTCAAAACCCGGATGATTTTTGACAAATCGGGCTACATGCTCTTCCATTTCTTCGGGAGAAATGCGGGCGCTGGTTTCTTCTTTAAGCTCAGCCAAATGAACAGGCGTCGCAACCCAAAACTCGCCGGAC
>JACQQR010000140.1 GCA_016206875.1 Candidatus Omnitrophota bacterium | reverse complement strand
TTTCAATAGCCTGTACCAGGTTCTTTTGGCAAATCCGTCAAAATTTAAAGATATGAACCTACTGTACGGAACTTCGTTTAGTTCCACGGGCATTAAAACCACTTATGACCGGACGAAGTTAACCGCGATTGTAAGTGCGACGGGTTATAATCAGGATAGTTACTTACAATCATTGCAAGCCGCCGCCGGGTTGTACCGTTCTCTTCAAGCGAACACAACGCTACGGCAGGAATTCAATCGAGTCTATAAAACGTATCTTCCGCCAACGGGTTCTCCCAGGGGTGTGGATACCGATGTGCTATTCCGGGTGGTGGGACAAACCGGCTACAACCAGGCAAATTTTCTAACCGAACTGAATCCGGTTTTCAGAAGTTTGTATCAGGCACTACTAGCCACTCCGGCCAGATTTCGGGATATGAACCTGCTTTATGGCACTTCGTTTAGCTCCACGGGCATTAAAACCACTTATGACCGGACGAAGTTAGCCGCGATTGTCAGTGCCGCGGGTTATAACCAAGCGGCATATTTGAAATCGTTGGAAGCTGCGGCAGGCTTGTATCGGACGCTGCAGGCCAATTCAACTTTGCGCCAGAAGTTTAATCAAGTCTATAAAACGTATCTGCCCGCAACAGGTACGCCGCGGGGAGTGGATACGGATGTGTTGTTTCGTGTTGTGTCTCAAACGGGCTATGAACAAGCGAAGTTCTTGAGCGCGTTGGGCGCACCGGCTCCAGCGCCTGTGCCGACGCCTACACCGACGCCCACACCAGTGCCTACGCCAACACCCACTCCGGTGCCAACGAATCCGGATATGTTGTTTAGTCCGAATTCATTTTGGAATACAAAGTTAGCTGCGGATCAATCGGTGAATCTTGGCTCGAATGTTTTGGTCAATGATTTAATTGCTCAAACCAAACTGGCTTCGCCATGGATTAACACGACGGCTTACAGCACACCGGTGTACAAAGTAGATTCCAACACACCCAAGGTTCCGGTAGCCATTGTTCAAGGCGGGGTGGCTCAAACAGGCACTGCCCTATACGCGGCTTCAATGAAAGGCGTTCCGATTCCCGCCAACGCGATTGCTGCAGCGGGAACCGACGGGCACATCACCATTCTTTATACCGACCTTGCCACCGGGATTAAAACTCTTTATGAGTACTGGCAATTAAGAAATGTCAATGGACAATGGCAAGCCAGCTGGGGCGGGATTATTGAAAATTACGGCGCCTCAAATGGAATCATGCCTGTCGTGAAAAATCAATATGGCGGAGATGAGTATTGGGGAGCTACCGCAACAGGGTTACCTGTAGCGGGAGGAACCATCATGCTGAAGGAATTGGAAGCGGGAGTGATTCCTCACGTGCTGGCTTTCGCCATTCCCAATCCCAAGAATACTTTCGTATCTCCGGCTAACCGAACAGACGGAACAGCAAGCGGCGTCATACCGGAAGGCACTGTTTTTCGTCTGCCGGCGAACTTTGTTGTGGATCCGTCGTTGCCGCCTATGATTCGGATGATGTTAACCGCAATCCGTGATTACGGGATGGTTCTCAGAGATAAATCCGGAGCTGTTACGTTTTACGGAGAAGACCCAAGAGTCTACGGCGATACCACTGCTTACAATAAGTATTATGGTGGAATGGCAATGTGGGACATGATGAAACTGATTCCATGGAGCCAATTGCGAGCCATCAATTGAGGGGTCAGGGAGTTTCCCGACCCACTCACCCCACTTCATGAACGAATACGGCACGAGTAAATTAAAAATGGGCATAGCCCATTGACAAACCGTATAGTACCGCATTCCCAAAATCAAATGTTTTGCGGTACTAAGGGTGCCGGCGTAGTTTGGCCCGGCACCCTTAGCTTCCTAAAACAACTATTCCCATCCTGAATAAAAAAAGATAAACTTGCTTCTCAATCCCATTCTTTTCTGCCGGGCCCGTAGCTCAGTCGGTTAGAGCAGGGGACTTATGATCCAAATGGAAAAGTGCTGCAAACCGAAACGAAAAGCGCGTGCTTATTGCCCGGAGTGCGCAAATGAAGGCAAGCCGGTTAAACGGATTACTTTGGAAAACCTTCTCAAAGCACTGTCCCAAATAGAAGATGAACCCTACTGGTTTTGCGCGACATTTGAATGTCCTGCTGTTTATTTTTCCAGTAGTAGTAAATCAATTTTTCATAAATTGGATTTAAAAGTGCGGGTGGGTATTAAAGAAAGTGAAAATCCGATTCCGCTTTGCTACTGTTTTGGCTGGAACCGGAAAAAAATATGGGATGAAATCCGCGAAACGGGTAACTCTACCGCCATTGAGTCTATTACGAAAGAAGTCAAAGCCGGGCGTTGTTTTTGCGAACGCTCCAATCCCCAAGGAACTTGCTGTCTTGCCAACATCTCTAACGCGGTCAAGGATTATGGTTTACAGTCTCAGCCAAAAAACGGACAATAACGTGGTTTGTTACTTCTATTTTAACCCATCGGATGAGTTTAAAAGTTATGCCTATATCAGGAGTAAATCTGGGAAAGATTTGGTATTTAAAGAAGGTAAATCTCTTCAAGGGGATGTCCCAAGAAGAGATGGCGGCTCTTTCCAAGCTGGTCGTGGAAAAGACATTCCGGAAGAAAGAGATTATTTTTTTTCCGGGGCAGCCAGGTAATCATGTTTATTTGCTGAAAAAAGGTGTCGTAAAAATTTCCAGGATTACCCCGGATGGCCGGGAACTGATGTTGGCACTTCTAAAGCCCGGTGAAATTTTCGGGGAGTTGGATGCAGTTAGCGAAAGTTCCCGGGATGCTCAGGCTGAGGCTCACAATGATGTGATGATTTGTGTTCTCGCCCGCAATGATTTGATTGATCTCATAAAGGCTAAGCCGGAACTTGGCATTCGGTTGAGCAAATTGATTGGCTTCAGACGCCGTGTCCTTGAAAACCGGATAGAAAATCTGATCTTTCGCAGTATCCCTCAGCGGCTGGCGTTGCTCTTGCTTGAGCTTTCGGAGCAATTTGGCGAAAAAAGTGCCACCGGAATTAACATCACTATTTCTCTGACTCATCAGGACCTGGCTAATTTGATAGGTGCTGCTCGGGCGACCACAACAGAATTTCTGAATGATTTTAAGAAGAAGAGCATTATTGAGATGCGAGGTAAATTGATTATCATCAAACAGCCTGAGGCTCTCATTTTGCTTTCCCGCTCCAATAAATGAGGGGTCGCGGTGTCTTGCGACCCACTCATTCCGGCGAAAGCCGGGATCCGTTTTCTATTTCCCGCCCATAATTTCTTCCCCATTTGTCATTTAGCTGACAGTTTTGAATCGCCGATGCCGTTAGTATTTCAGTAGAAGAGGGAGGAATCGGCGATGCGACTTTTGGAACTTTTCACTCACCCCTGCTGTTTTTCTCGAAACCGCGGGCTCAGCTTGATACGGGACGTTCTTAAAAACTTTGAAGATGTTTCGTTTAGAGAAGTAAATATTTATCAAGATTCTAAGAGGGCTTCCCGTTTAGGGGTCAAAATGTCGCCTACACTGGTGCTTGATGGGAAGATTATTTCAGTGGGGTTGCCCGAGGCGTCAGAATTAAAAGCTATTTTGAGTAAAAGCGAGAAGGAGACCTCCCATGCTTAACTCGCCAGCGAGAGCTCTTTTATTTCTTCCCGTATTTTTTCTCTCATCCCAAGCATTGCTTCATTCATCCTCATCGTTCGACCTTCGATTTTTCGGGTGTGCACAATTATTACGAACTCATGTTAAAGAAGGCAGGGTGGATTATGCTTCTTTGAAACAATCTCCGAAATTGCTGAATGCCTATTTGCCGCAAGGCGCGGCCAAGGAAATCTCGGAATCAACAAGAATCCAATGGCTCGGTTATGACTGGAGTCTGAATGAAAGTTATTGATATAGTTATCAAGTAGAAGAGAGCGGGGAAAATGACGAACAAAACTAAATTTATTATTCTTGTGATGATTGTGGTGGCTTTCGCGTTTCTATTTCGATTTACACCGCTTTCTCATTATCTGGGCAAAGAAGGCGTGCTTTCTTTTTTGGGGTCGATTCGCGAAAACTGGTGGGGGCCGGTTGTGTTTATCGCAATCTATGCCATCGGGTGTGTTGTCGCATTTCCGGGATCCATCCTGACTCTCACGGGAGGAGCGGTTTTTGGAACGGCATGGGGCACAGCTTATAATGTGATCGCCTCCAATCTGGGTGCAACGTTGGCTTTTCTTGCTGCCCGATATTTTGGCCGGGATTTTATTCAAGGGCTCGTGCGAAATGGGAAACTTGCAAAATTAGATAAAGAGATTGAAAAATCGGGGTTTAAAACAATCTTTCGGCTTCGTTTGATTCCCTTGGTCCCTTTTAACGGGCTTAATTTTGGAGCGGCATTCTCATCCGTTCGTTACAAGGATTATTTCTGGGGTACTTTGCTTGGAATGCTGCCCGCTACTTTTATCTACACTTATTTTGCAGGCGCCCTTTTACAGGGAGTCCGGGAGGCAAGTCAAAAGGCTTATCTCAACATAACCGTTGCAGCCTTACTGCTTATTTTTGTTTCTTTCTTTCCGGCTATCTATAAAAAAATCAAAGGAGTGAATTCCCGTGGATAAATTTGATTTGGTCATTATCGGAGGCGGAGTCGCCGGATTAGTAACGGCAAGCGGGGCGAGCCAGTTTGGGGCTCGGGTGGCGCTTGTCGAAAAAGAAACGTTGGGTGGCGATTGTCTTCATTGGGGCTGTGTGCCTACCAAGCGGCTCGTCGAATCGGCGAAAGTTGCGTTTCTTGCCAGGCACGCCAAAGAGTTCGGTGTGGAAACTCAAGGAGTTCGTATCAATTTCCGGGAGGTTATGGCAGGAATGAAAAGAATCCAGGAAAAAATTGGTCGCAATGATGATCCTGAAAGATTCCGGAAAATGGGGGTTCAACTTTTCTTCGGTGAAGGGAAGTTCCTCGATCCACACACCTTCGAGGTGAAAGGGACGAGACTTTCCGGAAGGAAATTTTTGATCGCGACAGGCTCCCGTCCGATTCTCCTTCCTATCCTAGGTTTGAAGGAATCAGGAGCTCTCACCAATATGACAGCTCTTAAGCTTGAGGAACTTCCCGCATCTCTCATCATTTTGGGGGCAGGCCCCATTGGCTTGGAATTTGCGCAAGTTTTTTCCCGGCTCGGAGCCAAAGTCACGGTGATTGAAAAAATGCCTCAAATTCTTCCGCGCGAAGACACAGAGATAGCGGATCGGCTTCAAAAAATTCTCACGGAGGAAGGGATCGAAATCATCACTCGCGCTGAGGTGAAGAAGATTGAGAAGAATGATCGGGGCCAGAAAATCGTTACGGCTGAAATCGAAGGCGAAGGCACGAAGATTTTTGATGCCCAGGAACTTCTGGTCTCGATTGGCCGGGCACCCAATGTGGAAGGACTGAATCTCGAAGCCTCCGGCGTCGCTTACGAGAAAAAAGGAATCAAAGTGGATGAATCGATGCGCACCTCGCAAAAACATATTTTCGCGGCGGGCGATGTCACGGGGCAATATCTCTTTACCCATGTGGGGGAATATCAGGCGGGTCTTGTGGTGTCCAATGCCCTCTTTCCATTCATGAGCCGCAAGGCGGATTATCGGGTAGTTCCATGGATCACATTTACTAATCCGGAACTTGGGCGCGTGGGACTTACGGAAGCAGAGGCCAAGAAAACTTATGGAGAGAAAAATATTCAGGTGTTTCGTTTTTTCTTCAAGGATGTGGATCGGGCCGTGATTGAAGGAGAAGGCAGTGGGCTTGTGAAACTCATCTGCGATAAGAAAAACCAAATTCTTGGAGCTCATCTTTTGGGCCCGGGGGCGGGTGAGTATCTTCATGAATTTGTGCTGGCCATGAAAGCGCGTCTTCCAATCACTCAAATTTCCCAGACGATTCATGTTTATCCGACACTGGCCCAGGTGGTCAAACGAACAGCGGATCAATATTACCGCCAGAAACTTTTTACAGGATGGTTTCCAAAATTTGCGAAAAGGCTGATTCGATTCTCATGAAATTCAAACTTAGAATGAAAAGACAAAGGGGCGAGCGGGTTCAAAAGCGGATGCTTTTGGACTCAGTCTGGAATGGGCTTGATCCGAAGTTTCAGAGGGATAATCAATATTTAGGCCGGCGTGCGACAGTTGGATGCGTCGCGTTGGAAATCACCCAGCGTTGTAATCTGGACTGTTCGCTTTGTTATCTGAGCGAGAACAGCGAGAAGGTGAAAAACGATATTGTACTTGATGAGCTCAAGCGGCGGTTGAACCGGATTTATCAGGATTTTGGAATCGGAACCAAAGTTCAGATCACAGGCGGAGACCCCACTCTTCGAAAAAGGGAGGAGCTCGTCAAGATTGTTCGGTACTCTGCAAGTCTTGGACTCGAACCGGGTTTGATGACAAACGGCATTTATGCTTCGCGGGAGCTTCTCGGAATCTTGAAAGAAGCAGGCCTCAAAGATGTTTCATTTCATGTGGATATAACCCAAAAGCGGCGCGGATACGGAACTGAGAGAGAGCTGAATGGAATTCGAGAGGAATACATTGAGCGAGTCCGAGGCTTGGGTCTTTTTGCCCTTTTTAGCACGACGGTCTGTGATAAAAATTTAGATGAGATTCCGGATCTCGTCCGATTTTTTATCCGGCATTCGGATGTTGTCTCCATGTGCAGTTTTCAAATGCAGGCGGATGTGGGACGGAGTGTCTTAGGGAAGCGATGTGACCGGATTACATTCCAAAGTGTGACTCAACGGATTGAAGATGGGGCCAGAACTTGTTTGGCTTTCGAAAATTTGCTGATGGGTCATCCAGAATGCCACCGCGTGGCCACGATCGCCGTTGCGGGAGATACTGTGATTGATCTCATGGATAATCCCAAGATCGTTGAAAAGTTTATTTGTGAGGCGGGGGATCTTGATTTGGACAGAAGTCAACCTTACAAATCAGTGTTTAAAATTCTGCGCTTTGTTTTGCGCAATCCTTCCTGGTATGGACTGGCGGTCAAATTTGCTGTGAGAAAGTTATTGAGATATTGGATTCCGATTATGAAAGCCCAGTTTCGAATAAACCGGCTTACATTTTTTTGTCAAAACTTTATGGATTCAGATAACTTAAATATGGAGAGAATTCATCATTGCTTGTTTAAAACGGCGACCGGGGACGGGGCAATCTCAATGTGCCTGCATAATGCAAAGCGTGATGAATTTATTCTGCCCCGGGCTCGTTTTTCGTGATTATTTAGCGTTCTGAGACAAGCAAAGGCTATTGTTTCCTCCACGCGGCCCCTCTCCCTTGAAAAGGGAGAGGGGAAGGGGTGAGGGTTTGAAATATTTCAAGGGCAGAACAAAGAGTAAGGGAATTGGAGCTTCATGATATTTAGGAAGGAATTTATTTAAGGGGCGAAGATGGAAAAAACATTTGAATTTCCAAAAGATTTTCTCTGGGGCGCCGCGACCTCTTCCCATCAAGTCGAGGGAAATAATGTCAATAACGACTGGTGGCAGTGGGAACAGAACGGAAAGGTCAAGGAGCGATCGGGTAAGGCTTGCGATCACTGGAATAGGTATCGTGAGGATTTCGCGATGGCAAAATCCCTTCATCACAACGCCCACCGATTTTCGCTTGAATGGAGCCGCATTGAACCTCAAGAAGGAAGATTCAGCGAAGAAGCCCTTTTGCATTATCGGGAAGTGATCGAATCTCTCAGGTCCATCGGTCTTGAACCCATTGTAACCCTCCATCACTTTACGCTTCCCCTTTGGCTTGCCGAAAAAGGAGGCTGGTTATTTGCCGGAACTCCCGATTTGTTTGCCCGCTATGTCCGGAAAGTGGTTGAGGTGGTGGGAGAATATGTCCGGTATTGGATTACGTTCAATGAGCCGGTGGCGTATGTTTTTAAAGGCTATCTGGTGGGGGAATGGCCGCCGGCAGAGAAGTCGTATGAAAAAACAATACGAGCTTTATCGCATCTTCTGAAAGGCCATGTGTTGGCTTATGACACGATTAAGGAAGGGAATCGGCAGTTAAAGCGGCCGGCTGCTCAAGTTGGCATTGCAAAGCACGTCCTTATATTTACACCGTGTTCAAATAAATCGTGGAAAGACCGGCTGTCCGTCTGGCTGAGAAACTTGATATTTAACCATCTTTTCATTAAAGCCTTGATTCGCGGACGAATTTTTTTTCCTGGATTTTTCCGCATTCAGCTTCCCAAGGCAAAGACGCTTGATTTTATCGGCTTAAATTACTACACGCGCGATTTTGTTCATAATGAAGGATTCCATATCCCGGCTATTTTTGGAGATATCTGCACGCTGAAACATCACCGCGGTGTGGGGAAACGAAATTTTCTTTCCTGGGAAATTTATCCGAAGGGACTCTATCAGCTGGTGAAGGAGTTTTCTCAATATAGGTTGCCTCTTCTTGTTACGGAAAATGGCGTTTGCATGGATCGCGATGAAGAGAGGTTCAATTTTGTATTGAGCCATTTAGAGCAATTGGCAAAAGCTGTGAAGGAAGGGGCGAAAGTGTTTGGTTATTTTTACTGGTCCCTGCTTGATAATTACGAATGGGCGGAAGGTTATGGGCCACGATTCGGCTTAGTCGAGGTTGATTACGCAACGCAGGTGAGAACGATACGGGGTTCCGCAAAACAGTTTGCAGAAATCTGTAAAACGGGAAGGATTTCCTTGAATGAGTAACATTCAGAAGTCATTTGCTCAAAGGCAATCACAAAACAGAACGCCACTCGCGGTCTATGACATGCCGCATAATGCGCTGATTTATTTTGTGAAATATCCTGAGCCGGGAAAAGTCAAAACACGGCTGGCCCGTGAGGTGGGCGACGAGCAGGCCGCCGAAATTTACCGGAATCTGGTGGAAAGCAATTTGAAAATTCTTGGGCATGTGAGCGAGTCTTTTCGGCTCATCCTTGCTTTTGATCCTCCTGATAAGGAGAAAGAAGTGAAGGCTTGGCTTGAACCGCTTAAGATCGATGTTTTTTTGCCGCAGGCCGGTGCCGCTTTGGGCGAGCGGCTCGAAAATGCATTTGATGTTGCTTTTAGCGAAAAAGCAAAACGGGTGATGGCTCTTGGCAGCGATACGCTTCAACTCACTCCGGAAATTATATCGGAAGGATTTGAATCTTTGAAAGAGAAGGACTGCGTTATCGGACCCGCTCGGGACGGAGGTTACTACCTCATCGGACTTGCCTCGAGTATTCCCGGTATTTTTGAGAATATTCCGTGGAGCACATCTTTGGTTTGTCAAAATACCATTCAGTATTTGACCCATTGGGAATGGGATTATCATCTTCTTCCTCGTCTTGAAGATTTGGACGAAGCCAAAAATTTAAAAGCCTGCCTGCCGGCAGGCAGGGAGGAATGAGAATATGAAGCTCGCGGAAATTGAGAAGTCAGTGAAAAAGCGTTATGCCCAAGGAGCCAAAGTTCAGGAAGCGGCTCTTTGCTGTCCGGTTCAGTATGACCGGAAATATCTTGAAGTTATCCCGAAGGAAATCATCGATAAAGATTACGGTTGTGGCGATCCTTCTCAATACCTTAAAGAAGGCGATGTGGTTTTGGATTTGGGTTCAGGAGCGGGGAAAATCTGTTTTATCGCTTCTCAGATCGTTGGTCCGAAAGGAAAAGTTATCGGTGTTGATTTTAATCCCGCCATGCTGACTCTTGCCCGAAAATATCAAAAGCAAGTGGGAAACAACATCGGCTGGCACAATGTGAACTTTAAACGCGGAAAGATACAGGATCTCTGGGGCATTCGAACGGAATCGATCGATGTCATTATCTCGAATTGCGTTTTGAATCTCGTGAGGCCGGAAGATAAGCAGAAACTTTTTCTCGAGATGCACCGGGTGCTTAAAAAGGGCGGACGGGCAGCCATCTCCGACATTGTTTCGGATGAGCTGGTGCCCGCTAAACTGAAGAAAGATCCTGAGCTTTGGTCCGGCTGTATTTCAGGAGCTTTTCAGGAAATGGAATTTCTGAAGGCGTTTGAAGGTGCGGGATTTTACGGGGTCGAGGTCGAGAAATATGACGAAAAACCCTGGCGCATTGTTGAAGGCATCGAGTTTCGTTCCATTACGGTTACTGCTCTTAAAGGCAAAGAAGGCGCGTGCTGGGAGCGTAATCAGGCTGTGATTTACAAAGGACCCTGGAAGCAGGTGGTTGACGATGACAGGCATATTCTCAAAAGAGGCGTGCGCACGGCGGTTTGCGATAAAACTTTTCAGATTTATTCCAAAGCGCCCTATCGGGACGAATTTATTTTTATTGAACCGAAAAAAGAGGTTCCTCTTTCCAAGGCGAGACCTTTTGATTGTTCCAGAAATATCGAAAGAGATCCCCGTGAGAGCAAGGGGAAAAGTTTTAAGACGACAACAAAACCAGCTTCGGTTTGTATGGATGGTGGGTGCTGCTAATGGTTTGGATTCTTATTATCAGCGCAACGCTTTTTGTTGCTTACGCCAATGGAGCCAATGACAATTTCAAAGGCGTGGCTACGCTTTTCGGAAGCGGCACCACAGATTATCGGAAAGCGCTTGCGTGGGCGACGGTAACGACCCTTGCAGGCTCTCTGGCCGCTTTTTTTCTTGCCGCAAAATTAATCAAAACATTCAGTGGCAAAGGCCTTGTCCCTGATGCCTTCGTGTCGAATCCGGTTTTCATCGCTTCTGTGATTTTGGGAGCGGGCCTCACGATATTTGTTGCGGCCAAAACAGGGATTCCCATTTCCACGACGCATGGTTTGACCGGAGCTCTTGTTGGGAGCGGCCTCGTAGCCGTAGGAACTGGGCTTGGTTTTTCGGATCTCGGTAAAAGTTTTTTTGTGCCGCTTCTTGCAAGTCCCTTGATTGCCGTAGCGCTCACGGTTATGGTCTATCCTCTTTTCCAACTCGTGCGGCGTTTTACGGGAGTTAAGAAAAATACCTGCCTGTGTGTCGGCGAAAGAGTTATTCCTGTCGGAAATGTTGCCGTCGGTGAAAACGGAATACTTTCTGTTTCCCAATTAAAATCCCTGGATGTGATTCTCGATGAAAAATCTGTCTGCCAGGTACAAGCTGTGGAAGTTTACTCGGGAAGTCTTGCCGGTATTGAAATTCAAGGCATTCTTGATTTTCTTCATTTCTTAAGCGCCGGAGCCGTAAGTTTTGCCCGCGGTCTGAATGATACTCCTAAAATCGTCGCGCTTTCTGTGGCAGCGGGAATGCTCGGCCTGAAATGGAATATTGCTTTGGTTGCAATTGCAATTGCCTTGGGCGGAATAGTGAGCGCAAGAAAGGTAGCAGAGACAATGTCCCTCCGGATTACCGGAATGAATCATGGCCAGGGATTTACCGCAAATCTGATTACGGCTGTTTTGGTGATTTTTGCATCCCGGTGGGGGCTTCCTGTTTCTACGACGCATGTTGCCTGCGGCGCTCTTTTTGGAATCGGGATAGTGAATGGGAAGGCCCGCTGGAAAACAATCAGCGGGATTTTGCTGGCGTGGTTTTTGACATTGCCAATGGCCGCATTATTGGCGGGGGTATTTTATTTCATTCTTCAAAAGGCGGGACTGTAAATGGAAGATCTTTTTAGAGAAAAACCAAGCTCATTCAATGCGAGACTTCACAAAGGAAGAATAGAAATTCTCCAAGTGAATGTGGGAAAGCTCTGTAATCTGGCCTGTGTTCATTGTCACGTGGAAGCGGGTCCCGCGAAAATGCGGGAGAATATGGATCAGAAAACAGCCGAAGCCGTAATCCGGTTTTTGGATCGTTTTAAGATCAAAACTTTGGATATTACGGGTGGAGCTCCGGAAATGAATCCTCGTTTTAGATTTCTTGTCACGGAAGCAAGAAAGAGGAATGTTCATGTGATCGATCGCTGTAACTTAACCGTGCTTTTCCTTGAGGGCCAGGAGAATTTGGCGGAGTTTCTTGCGTCAAATCAAGTCGAGCTCATCGCATCGCTTCCGTGTTATCTCCGGGAAAATGTGGATAAGCAGCGCGGAAAGGGGACTTTTGATGAGTCAATCGAAGCTCTGAAATTGTTGAATTGCCTGGGATATGGCGAGAAAGATTCAGGGCTTGTTTTGAATCTTGTTTATAATCCTGTCGGCCCTCATCTGCCTCCGTGCCAAGCGGAGCTTGAAAAGGATTACAAGGAAAGACTCTCTCGAGATTTTGGAATTATCTTTAACCAATTGTACGCAATTACCAATATGCCTATTACTCGGTATGAGAAATATCTTCGCGCTTTGAATCAGTACGACAGTTATATTGAACTTCTTAACCAGAGTTTTAATCCGGTGACCTTGGAAGGTTTGATGTGCAAGAATACTTTGAGTATCGGTTGGGATGGAAGAATTTACGATTGTGATTTTAATCAGGCGTTAGATATGGAAATGCGAAACGGGAAACCATTTACGATTTTCGATCTCAATTTAAAAAATCTCGAGGGAACTGAAATTTTGACCGGCAATCACTGTTTTGGCTGTACCGCGGGAGCCGGATCAAGCTGTCAGGGGGCTTTGCAATGAAAATATCCGTGATTATTCCTGCTTTGAATGAAGAAACAACCATCAATGCGACATTGGATGACCTGTTTACACATCATAAGCCAGAAGAGGTGATCGTTGTTGATGGCGGATCCGCGGATCAAACGATTTTGAAGGCTTCGTCCCGGGTCAAAGTCATTTTGTCACAAAAGGGTAGAGCTCGCCAGATGAATGCGGGTGCGCAGAACGCCTCGGGAGATGTTCTCCTTTTTCTTCATGCGGACACGCTTCTTCCGAAATCCGGTCTTGAAACAATCAGACAACAGGTTTTACGAGGGGTAGAGGCGGGCCGGTTCAGAATGCGTTTTAGTGACCGGGATTGGCTTTCGCGAATATTTGAATCGTATACCCGCTTTCATTTTTTCTCCTATGGTGATCAGGGATTTTTTGTGATAAAAGAAATTTTTCAGAAGCTGGAGGGGTTCGATGAGCAAGTGCCTTTTGAGGATATCGATTTCTACAAGAGATTGAGAAAGCTCACTCAGCCGGTTATTATAGAAGATGCCGTGATTACTTCCTCCCGCCGGTTTCAAGGTACGGGGCGGCTCAGACAAAAATTTATCAATTTGTTTCTCGTCGGCCTCTATTATTTGGGTTTTGATGTTTTCAAGTTTAAAGCCAAACTTTATCCGGAAGTTCGCTAGATGATTGGATTCGCAGAATTAAATATCGGACGTTTGATTTTGTTTGTTTTTGTCCTAACTTTCATGGGCGTGGCGGAGACTTTGTGGCCGGTGAGAGTGTGGGAAGAGAAGCGTTCGAAAAGATGGATGTTCCATATTTTCATCAGCGTATTCAATACCGTTTTGACGCGCCTTTTTATTTTTGGCCCTCTGCTTTTCTGGATTGATTTCGTAGGGGCAAAAGGATGGGGCATTTCCCGCTGGCTGGGGCTTCACGGTTTCTGGGAAATTGCCGCCACTTTGATTGTGTTTGATTGCTTCAATTATTGGTGGCATCGATGGAGTCACGTCATTCCATTTTTATGGCGATTCCACAAACCCCATCATATCGACACGGAAGTGGATGTGACGACATCCCTTCGTTTTCATCCTATTGAACTGCTTCTTTCATACGGAGTGAAGGCGATTTGGATATTGCTCTGGGGCCCGTCGCTTGCGGCGTTCATGATTTTTGAGGCCGCGATTACGGCTTATGCCCAGTTCCACCATTCCAATATCGATTTTCCGGATCCGTTGGAAATGAAAATCAGATGGATTCACATGACGCCGCGGCTTCACGCCAGCCATCACACGGTTTCTTTAAGAACACGCAGTGGCAACTACTCAACCATTTTTCTTATCTGGGATCGTATTTTCGGAACACTCAAGGAACCCGCTGTAAAAGAAATGGAACTTTTGGGCCTTGAGGAAGGCCGTGAAACAGATTTATCCGTGCCGGCATTTGCGAAGGCGCCTTTTATAACTTCATAACAATCAGTAGAGGAAAATAACTAAAAGGAGGAAGTAAAATGAAAAAGTTAACACGGATCACAATGATGTTGCTGATGGCTCTGGGTATATTCACGTTGCCGACGAATCCCGTTTTTTCCGGTGAGCACGGAGGTTCAACGATTAAGGAAGAAAGTGGCGGAACTACTCTTCAGGGTACCAAAGACGATGCCGCAACCTTAAAGGAAGCAGCTGCGGAATTGAAATGGTCGAATCCTGCGCTTGCCGCGAAACTGGAAAAAATGGCCACGGAGCAATGCGCGATATAAAAAGAGGTTTAATAAGGATGAACCGTCCCCAAGACTCCCGAATACTATTTTTCTTTTTGTTTTTTTGGGTTTTGGGGATGGCGTTTGTCTATCAGCCCCACATTTTTGCTCAAGACGCGTCGCAAAGCCGCGCTGAAAAAAATGAATTTGAATTAACTTATCAGGGAGAAATAAAAATACCTGTCCATGAAAAGGCAATCGAGGTATGGATACCCTTGGCCAGCTCCCGCGAGGGTCAGAAAATTTTGGAAAGAAAAATAAATCTGCCTGTAAAATGCCAAATTTTCCGGGAACCTATTTATGGAAATGAAATGGTTTACTTTAAGGCCGAAAAAGCTGGTTCCTTAATTCCTTTCAGCATTCAGTATCATGCTTTGACAGATCGAAATTATTTTAATAAGAGGGCAGCTCAAGGAGAAACCACTTTATATCTCGAGCCTAGCCGTCTGATGTCAGAGGATGGCCGCATCAGAGAAATTGCCAAGTCTGTTGTCTCCCCAAAGGCGTCTTTCTCTGAAAAGGCCAAATCGATTTATAACTATGTGATCACGCATATGCAATATGACAAAACCACTCCGGGATGGGGGAGCGGTGATACACGAAGAGCTTGTGAGGTTGGCAAAGGAAACTGCACAGATTTTCATTCTCTTTTTATTTCTGTAGCCCATGCGGCGGAGATTCCCGCGCGCTTTAAAATAGGATTTCAAGTTCCCACGGATTCCGGAGGAGCTATTACCGGATATCATTGCTGGGCAGAATTTTCTGACGAGAAAAGAAACTGGAATCCAGTGGATGCTTCCGAAGCTTGGAAGCATCCGGAGAAACAAGCGTATTATTTTGCCCGCTTTGACCCGAATAAGTTTTTGATTAGTATGGGGCGTGATATTGACCTCGTGCCGCGCCAGAAAGGTGAGCCGGTGAATATCTTTTTCTATCCTTATGTGGAGTCCGACGGCAAGGTCATAGCCGGCTCGGCCCGAATGGAGTTTTCTTACAAGAATTTAAAATGAGGGGTCGCGGTGTTTTGCGCCCCACTCATCTCCGCGCAAGCCTTGCCTACCGGCAGGCAGGCGGGGATCCAGGATTTCTAAAATAAAAGGAGGAGGCACAATGAGAAAAGTGATCTCAAGTTTCATGGTGGTTAGTGCAACGACATTTTGGGGAGGGCTTCTTTTTGCGGGTCCGACGCCCACGGATCTTCGTGGAACGATTGCCAGCTATATCCAGACGCAGGAAAAAAATCAGGGTGCGTTTTTGGTGATTGACGAGCGCACCCACGAACCTCGGCGATTGGAACTGGTGCGCGTTCACGAGAGGGTAGGAAAAACAGGAAATTATTATTATTCCTGCACCGACATGAAAGACGTGAAAACGGGCGATATCCTTGATCTTGATTTTGATATTCAAGACAATGACGGAAAACTGGATGTTGCCGCAGTCCGTATTCATAAGGATAACGGAAAGCCCCGTTATACTTATGATGATAAAGATAATAGAATCCCTAATGATTAGAGATCGTGATTATGTTGTCTTGAGAGGAATGGAAATAACTTTATGCTAAGGAAGAGAAGTAAAAATCACTGGAAATTTATTTTATTTGGTGTTACGTTCTTCTTATGAATCGGCGATTCATCTCCTTCCTGCTGGCATCCGCATTCAGTTTTGTTCTCATCATGAGCGCGTGGGACTATTGCCCTCCCGATCCCGACAAGATTTATCTTAAGGAATCCCTATTTTCAATGCAAATGGACAAGATCAAAAAGCCACATCATCCTTGTGCCATTCTTAGAGATGTTTATGACCATTTGCCCTCTGTTCGAATTTTCGAGTCTCAACAAATTAGCTACTCTTACTCTCTATCAAATCGACTTGCCAGCCGGCCATTTTGTGAAAAAGATTTTTACGGAACAGATCGTTCTCCTCCCCGGAGAATCATTTCGTTTCAAACTATACCCATCTTTCAGCTAAATTCAAATTTCCGCATTTGATCTTCCACAGGAAAACTCTGCCTTTTTCAGGCGCGATTTTTTCTTCTTTCGATTGATTTTTCATTTCTTCCATTCCAAACGAATTTAATTTTTCGGAGCTCTAAAACTATGCGACTCGAGGAATTTTCTTTAAAAGAACCATTTTGGGTAATCGTCGGCGCACTTTTGGTCACTATTCTTGGGATGGTCAGTTATTTCAAACTGCCCAAGGACATTCTTCCTCTGTTTAGAATTCCGGCTGTTCAGGTGCTTACCCTCTATCCGGGAATGCCTGCTGACATTGTTGAAAAGGATATAACGACCCGGCTTGAGCGTTGGACAGGACAATCCAATGGCATTGCCCATCAAGAGTCCCGATCGATGACGGGAGTGAGTATTCTCAAAGACTTTTTTCGATCGGATATCGATCCTAATACAGCGATGTCTCAAGTGACTTCATTTGCGATGTCCGACCTTTACTACCTGCCGCCCGGTACCATTCCCCCAATGGTGATGCCTTTTGATCCCACTGCAAGCATTCCGCTCGCTCTTCTCACGGTGGATAATCCCGATATGGATGAGACAAAACTATATGACGTGGCCTATTTTGATTTACGCAATATGCTCCAAGGTATTCCGGGCGTGATTGCCCCTGCCGTTTATGGAGGGAGACTCCGCAGAATTCTTGCTTATGTGGATCCTTACAAAATGTCCGAGCGTCATCTTTCGAGTACGGATGTTGTCAATACGCTGCTTGAATCAAATGTGATGATTCCCACGGGAAATGTCAAATTCGGTGACTTTGATTATCAAATTGTCAGTAATGCAATGGTCTCGAAGGTGGATGAGATGAATCAATTTTTAGTCCGGGCTGAATATGGAGTTCCTCTGCGCATCAGTGATGTAGGGAAGGTCCAGGACAGCCATCAGATTCAAACCAATGTAGTTCGAATCGGAGACAAACGCCGCGTTTATATTCCCATCTATCGACAACCGGGCGCCAATACGATTCAAATCGTGGATGCCATCAAAGGAGATTTGAAATCGCTTCTGGAACGTCTGCCAAAAGGAATGGTGCTTAAAGTTGTCGCAGATCAATCTCGATTTGTGAGAAAGGCGATTGAAAGCTTAGGTGAAGAAGTTGCGCTTGGAGGTTTTCTTTCGGCAATTGTTGTTGTCGTCTTTTTGGCAAATCTCCGCGCTTCTTTTGTGGTCTTTCTTTCGATTCCCTTGTCTATTTTATTTTGTTTTTTAGGTCTCTATGCCACGAAAGAAACGATCAATGCGATGACGCTCGGTGGACTGGCTCTTGCGGTTGGGCGTCTCATTGATGACTCGATTGTTGTGATCGAAAATACATTTCGCTATCACGAAATGGGTATTACCGGGAAAGAGGCGGCGCTCAAGGCGGCAAAAGAAGTTTCGATGCCTGTTCTTGCGGCTACGGTGACAACGGTGATTGTGTTTCTCCCCGTAATTTTTCTTACGGGAATCGGACAATTTCTTTTTACCCCTTTGGCCAAGAGTGTTACCTTTTCGATTCTCGCCTCCTACGTGGTTTCCATGACGATTATCCCGCTTTATTGCTCCAAATTTCTAAAAGCCAAAGCAAACCATGCCCGCGCAGAAAAAAAAGGTGTGTTGGATTCGTTGGCGCAAAGATATCAATCCACTCTCGCATTTTTGATGAAGCGCAAAAAAGTTACTCTTGGAGCCGTCATGATTCTTTTTGCTGTATCTATGATGCTTTATCCGCTATTGGGGAAGGAATTGTTTCCCCGGGCCGATGTGGGTCATCTGACACTTTTAGTTCGCATGTCAACCGGAACCCGGATTGAAAAAACAGAAGCGACGATGGCTAAAGTTGAAAAAGGACTTTCGGACTTGCTGGGCGATAAAAATATCGAAACGATGATTACCAATATCGGTATTCTTTACGATTGGCCGGCTGCTTACACTCCGAACTCGGGTCCGGGTGACGCCTTCATTGAACTGGAATTGTCGAAACACCGAAAAAAATCTTCCGAAGCCTACGCTGAAATGATTCGAAAATTTTTCATGGAAAAATTTCCTGATCTTGAAGTTGCCATTAATACGGGAGGAATATTGACAGCCGCTCTCAACATGGGGAGCAGTTCTCCCATCAATATTCAAGTAACAGGAAAAGACCTTGGAATTATCCATGGGATTGCTGAAAAAATTGTCGAGCAGGCCAAGCAAGTCAGCGGGGCACGGGATGTGAGAATTCAGGAACGCATCAATTATCCCCAGATCGAAGTCGAGCTCGATCGGGATGCCATTGCAGCCAAGCGGCTTACGGTGGATGAGGTGGTAAAAAATATGGTGACTGCCTTTAATTCCAGTGTCAATTTCAAACCTGCTTTCTGGATTGATCCCAAAAACGGCAACCATTATTTTCTGGGCGCCCAATATCCGGAAGAGCTCATTCGAAGTCTTGATACCTTAAAAGAACTTCCAATTACGGGGGCCAATCAAGTCCAAGTGGTTCGTTTGAAGGAAATTGCCCAATTTAAGGAGACGAAAGCTCCATCAGAAATCCGTCATGACAATATCCGGCGTGTGATGAATGTTTTCGTGAATACGAGCGGCCGGGATGTCGGAGCAATCGCTTCTCGGATTAATCGGGCAATCCGCGATATCGAACTTCCGGAAGGCTATTATGTCTACGAAAAAGGGGAGATGAAGACGATGAAGGATTCGTTTAAAAATTTAGGCGGCGGGCTCATCTTGGCTGTCATTTTGGTTTATTTAATTCTTGTGGGACAGTTCCGTTCTTTTCGAGATCCTCTTCTAATTTTATTTTCCGTTCCGATGGGACTCGTCGGGGTATTTCTCATGCTGTGGTTAACGAAGACGACGCTTAACATCCAGTCATTCATCGGTGTAATTTTTATGGTTGGAATTGCCGTTTCAAACGGAATTTTGTTGATTGAGTTTGCCAATCGGTTGAAGAGCGAGGGAGTGCCTATAGAAGAAGCCGCTTTGAAATCGGCAAGAATCCGGTTTCGTCCCATCTTGATGACGACCATCGCAGCTTTATTGGGACTACTTCCCATGGCGATTGGGATGGGGCACGGTTCGGAAGCGAATGTGCCTTTAGGCCGTGCAGTCATCGGAGGGCTTTTTGTGTCGACGATTTTAACACTTCTGGTGCTCCCGCTTCTCTATGCGGGCGTTGAAAAAATTTCATTCTTTAAACGGACCGGAAAAACGTTAGGAATGTTCCTTCTGATTCTCTTCTTGACCCGCCCCGCTCATGCCGATGAATTTTTTCAGGGAAAAGATATGGCTCCAGTTCTCTCATTTGAAGAAGTGCTGGACATTGCATTCAGACAAAATCCTGACATAGCAGTTTCCAAATCCAAAGTGGATGAATCCAAAGCGGATGTAACCATTGCCCGTTCTGAAATATTACCTCGTGTGAATGTGTCCGGGATGAGTAGTTACGGCCTGGGGGGTTCTTCGCAAGCATTGGGAATTAATGGTTTAGTCAATTCTCCTTTTCGGAAAAATTTTGCGGGAGGTTTTGATGCTTCCTGGATGTTGTTTGATTTTGGCCGAACGGCTTTCATGATTAGCTCGGTAAAAAAGGAAGCCAATACCCGGAAAGAAGAAGTGACTCAGGAGAAGATGGAGTTGAAACTTAAGATTCTGAGTGCTTACGCAAAGGCATCCTTTCATCGGAATTTGGTGCGAGTCCTTGAGGACAGGCAATCCGAGCAGAAGGGTTTGCTCGAGGAAATTGGTAGTTATTTGAAATCCGGATTAACATCCCCGATTGAACTGAATCTCACCAAGGCGTCACTTCGGAAAACCGAGATGAATGAGATCCGGGAAAATGCTGCTTACGGACATTCACTCGCCTTCTTGAAAGAGTTAATAGGTTCTCCGAATATGACTCCATTTCATTGCGAGATTCCGAAAGAATCCCTGCCGGATCTGGAACAATCTATGTCGGATTTTGTGAATCAGGCGTTAGAACGGCGTCCGGAACTTAAAGCCGCCAGGGCTTCTTACGAAGCGGCAAAAGCGGCAAGACGCTCCGCGCAGTTGGAGCATGCTCCTCGGATTTCAGCGGTGGCAAGCACCGGAATTTTGGATGACACAAGTCTGGTGCCCAAAAAAGAATGGGCTGTTGGTTTCGGCGTGAGAATCCCTCTTTTCGACGGTTTTCAAATAGAAGGAAAATTAAAAAAAACAAAAGCCCAGGAAGCGCAAGCAAAAAAGAAAATAGAAAAGTGGGCGAACCGAATCCGGCAAGAGGCAGCCACTGCGTTTGTCCAGTGGCGGGCAGCGAAGAAGATTCGTGAATTGGCGCTGGATCAGTATCATCTGGCACTGGATGCTTACCAGCTTGCGCACGAGCGTTACGCACAGAAAATGGGCACGTTTTTGGAATTACGTGATGCGGAAGCGGGTTTTGATCAGGCAGCTGAAGATTCTGTAAGAGCGGATGTGGATTATTATTT
>JACQQR010000139.1 GCA_016206875.1 Candidatus Omnitrophota bacterium | reverse complement strand
TTTTCGCATCGACCATTTAGTCGGCCTGTTCCGCATTTGGACCATCCCCAAGGCTGAGCCTCCCGAGTCTGGCGGTTTAAACGGCGTATTTGATCCCCCTGAAGAGTGGCGCTGGGAAGAGCATGGCCGAAAAATCATCCGCGTTATGCTGGAGAACACGGTAATGCTTCCGTGCGCCGAAGATTTGGGGGTGGTTCCCGAATGTTCGTACCGCACGCTTGGCTACTATCATCTTCCCGGAACGGATATTCAACGTTGGGCACGCGATTGGGGCGCCAGTTACAACTTTAAACCCCCGGATGAGATACGAGCGAATTCGGTGATGACCCTTTCTACGCATGACATGATGCCGCTCACCGGCTGGTGGCAGGATGAAGCCGGAACAGCCGATGAAGAGCTCTTTAAGCGGCTCATTGCCGATAAAGATATCGATTTTGAGCAGGTGAAAGACAAGTTATTTGACATGCCCCAATCCAAACACAAGCGGCTGCGCTGGAAAAGCGAAATCTCAAGCGAAGATTTGTTCTTGGGAATCCTGGACTTGCAAAAAAAAGACGCCTGGCAGCTTGTGGATCTTTACAAAAGTTCCTACGGAGAAAAAGAAAAATTCTGGCGTTTTCTTGGATTTAAAGGCGCGCCCTCAGAGGGCTACAAATATCTTTTTGCAAAACAGGCACTGCTTCAGGCGCATGCCAGCGCTTCCATTTTCAGCATTCAACTTTTGCAGGACTGGCTTTCTTTAGACGCGCCCTTAGACGGGCTGGACCCACGCGCGCTGCGCATTAATTATCCGGGAACCGTCAGCCCGGAAAACTGGAGTTTTCTTTTCCCCATGCCTCTTGAAGAAATGAAACAACTGAAATTAAACAAAATGATTCGCGAGCTCTGCCGCCAAACCTCCAGATGTTGACATACAGAACCAATTCGTTACAATGACGGGCTTTACCCGCGTTCAGGAGTCAGTTTTTTCTGTACGCTAAAGGATTACTCAGAATGAGTGCTTATGAATATTAGAACTATAAAAGACCTTCCGATACAAAATGCCCGTGTTCTCATTCGAGTGGATTTCAACGTTCCCATTCAAGACGGGAAGATTCAAGACGATGCCCGCATTGCGAAAACATTGCCTTCACTTCAATACGCGCTTCAACAGAAAGCCAAAGTTATTTTGATGTCCCATCTTGGCCGTCCTGAAGGCACAAAAAATTTGAAATATACGCTTAAGCCTGCAGCCGAACACCTCTCAAAATTATTGGGGAAGCCCGTTGTATTCATTGAAGATTGCGTCGGTCCGCAGGCCGAACGTGAAGCGGCTTCTTTACAAAGCGGGGAAGTGGCGCTGCTTGAGAACTTGCGTTTTCATAAAGAGGAAGAAGCGGATGACGCCGGTTTCGCCAAATCCTTGGCCCGCCTGGCGGATTTTTATATTGATGACGCTTTTGGAGCCGCACACCGGGCTCATGCTTCCGTTACAGGCATCACCAAATTTCTTCCTTCAGCCGCCGGATTTTTGCTGGCCAAAGAAATTGAATATTTCGAAAAAATCATCACAAATCCTGACCGGCCATTCGCCGCCATTTTGGGCGGGGCCAAAGTTTCCGATAAAATTAAGCTGATTGATAACCTGCTCGCCCAAGTAGACATTCTCGTCATCGCGGGGGGCATGTCATACACGTTTCACAAAGCGCTGGGGCACTCCATCGGCACATCTATTTTGGATGAGCCGGGCATTGCCGTCGCCAGGCAAGCGCTTGAAAAGGCAAAGGCGCGCAATGTGAAGGTATTCCTTCCTGTGGACTATATCGTTTCGAAAGAATTTAATGAAACTTCAGAAACTCAAGTGACTCAAGATGCGAATATTCCCGATGGCTGGATGGGAATGGATGCCGGTCCGAAAACGGTTCAACTTTTTAATCAGGCTTTGGCCGGCGCTAAAACCATTCTTTGGAACGGCCCGGTAGGCGTGTTTGAAATGAAAAAATTTGAAAAAGGCTCGCGTCAAATCGCAGAATTTATCGCGGGGCTTGAGGGCGTTACCACGATTATCGGCGGCGGCGATACCGCAAGCGC
>JACQQR010000132.1 GCA_016206875.1 Candidatus Omnitrophota bacterium | reverse complement strand
CTTCTTGATTACTTTGCACGGTGTGCCCACGGCTACGGAATTAGGGGGAATGCTTTTGTTGACCAAAGAATGCGCGCCGATAACGGATCCCCGCCCAATGGTTACCCCGTGCAGGATTGTGGCTCCACGGCCGATCCACACGTCATCTTCAATGATTACGGACTCCGAATATCCGCCTTGCTGACGAATGAGTTGATGCGGATCCGAATACTTATGAGCATTGGTGGTAATCATTACGTCCGGGGCAATGAGCACGTCACTACCGATGATCAATTTCACTCCCTCCGCTGCTTTTGATCCGGAAAAAACCGACGATATATGAGCCCCATCGCGAATGCTCACACGATCTCCGATTTCAATGTTACGGGTACCATAGAAATTTGTGTGCGGACGAATGTCAGTATCGGTTCCGACTTTCCCAAACTTACTTTTAACAATCAAATTCCTGGCAAATTTAAAATGCATCAAAAATTCGATAAGCCACTGAGAGGAATCGATTCTGTCGTTATAAAACTGCTTAAACATGGCCGGCTGTCTCCAATGATTTAACAATTTTTGCGGGTGTTCCTGCAGCCAATACGTGACCGGGCACTTCTTTGGTGACCACGCTTCCGGCCCCGATAATCGAGCCTGCACCGATTGTGACCCCTTTTAAAATGACGCTTTTCGCGGCGATCCACACATGGGACTCGATATGAACAGGAAGATGAGCGCCTGTTTTCATAGAAATTTTTCCGGAATCCAGCTTGTGATCTGAATCCAAAATAACCACACCCGGACCCAAAATCACTTCATTGCCCAACACAATCTCTTGACCCGTAACCAATGAATCACGGGCAATCCATACCCCCTCGCCCAACACCACTTCCCGTCCGGCACTCACCATAGAATTTTTTAAAATATACGTCTTTCGGCCAATAATGAGCCTGCCTTCGGAACATAAGAAAGCGCCGCGCTCAATAAAGCATTCCCTGCCAATCACCAGCGAAGCACCGGGCGAGACACGAAAAGAGCTTCCCCCCTCGATAGTGACTTCCTCGCCAATCTGAATGCGTTTGGCGCCCCGAAGGGAAATGGGACCGGTAACGCAGGAGCCTTTTCCAAAGCGTTGAAATCGAAATCGATAATAAGCCGTACAAAGAATTTTAAAAAAATAAGAGAACATTTTTTCAAGAATTCCCAGCCAGCCGTCAGAAATCAAAATTTCTTTCAATCTAGATGTTTTCATAGGCGTGAATATATCATTCGAAGCAAACGATTACAAATCGTTACAGTGAGACAAGCCGGTGGCGCGTTTTACGTTTTTCTTCGGTATTATAGGCCTCGTGCACCATCAGTTCTTGCGATGAGGGCAAGGCGGCCAGCTCGCTTAAAACGGGGACTTCCAAATCACTTTGGGAATCCTCTTCCACCAAAAGCAAATGTGTAAACCCTTGGCTCTCCAGCTCTGCTTTCAAATCCTCAGGGGTAGAAAACTTTTCGTCATAATGAGTCAGCCGACGCCAAGCCCGCTCGCGCGTGTATGTTCTATCGAAATAAAATCCTCTGTGTTCTTGCGTCAGCACATGCGCGTTCTGGGGCAGGTTTTGATTGATAAATCGGGCCACGGGATAGACCGCCAATTTCTGCTTTAAAAATTCCTCTCGCGATTGTTTTCCCAAAAGCAAAGGCACATAATCCTTCAAGTGATACACCCCTATAGCCAGGGAAAGCGCTAAGAAAACTGATACTCCCCCATAAGCTGAAAACGTAAAGGCCTTCGATAAACCGGATAATTCGCCGACCGAAAGTGCAACAAGCACGGCCAGAAACGGAATAGCCGGAAATAAAAATCTTGTGTTCTGCTTAATTAAAAACCATGCAATAACGTATGCGATCAAAAATAGAACAAAATACGCGAATCTGCGGCTGCGGATTTTTATAAAAAAGAAAAAAGGTAAAAACGCCAAAAAAACCGGTCCGATTTGATTGCCCCACCCTCCGAACCGCTCCTGATGAAATGTTACATTCCACGGAAGGGCCAAGAATTCGAATAGGCCTTTACCCAATCCATAGGCCTCCATTTTTGTTTCTGAACCAATGCCGGAACCTCCCAAAATACTTTGAAAGTACGGATAAAAAGGATTCCCCACTGCCAGCCAGTTTCTCAGATACCAGCCACCGGCAATCGCCAGCGCTCCGAGCACTATCCATGTTACCCAAAGCCCTATTTTCTTTTTGTCTGCGCCTGAAAACTCGAACAAAATTAAAACGCCGGTTAAGCCATAAGTAATGATTCCGAGATATTTGATACTCAAAACAATGCCGAGACACATACCCAATACGACAGCGTTGGCAACAGTTTTCTCCCTCCGGAAAATCAGAAACGCCAGAAATGAAAACAGTACGGCGACAGCGTGCGAAACATCATTCATGGCAAACGACATCTGGTTGGCAATTCCCGGAGTTATTAAAAACAGCACGGCCGCCAGAACAGGAATTCCCCGCGGGGTGTTCTGCTTTGCATCGTCTAAGAGCTCCCGGGTTAGAAGAAACACACACGCCGCCCCCCAAAATCCAATCCATACATGCATGAGCCTGGCCAGGGTTTCACCTTGCCAAAATAGGCCCAGCGCGTACAGCATTTCTGTCCACAAAGGAAAAAGACTATTCACGTGCCAGGGTAGATACTCGATGCGCCCGGCCATTAAAAATAATTTTGGAAGAGCCAGATGATAAGACAATTCGTCCGTGGAGTGCGCGGGGGCGTAAGCAATCAAGCCAGAAATAAGTAATGATAAAACACCAAAAAGAATCCACAACCATTCGATCAAACAGAGATGACCGGAATTTTCAATTCTTGTCTTTTTGAATTTTCCAATTAGCGCAAAACAGCCTATCAGTCCGATGATTAAAAAAAATAAGCAGAGCGCCGTTAAAAATTCTCTACTCCAAAAACCGGATAAGCCAAGCCAGAAGCTAAGGGTGCCCAGCCACCCCCAGCCAAGCCATCCGGAAATTAAAACTTCCTCTAGAAACGAGGCGGATTGGAAACGAATCAGGCGTAAAAAGAGCGATCCGGTTCCGATTCCCATCACTACAAAGCAAAATAAAAATAAAAGTTCGATCATGGACGGGTCAGGAGCTAATCCGGGAAAGAATGACGAGACGAAAGTATTCAATCAGTACAAAAACTATCCATGTCCAAAATGCGATCAGCAGAAAATTGGGAAAACGGTTAGTTTGAATTAGATTTTTCATAATCAAATATCCGAATGGCGCGGCCGTTGCGAAGCACCAAGGTGGTGAGAATGCGAAGCGCTTCAAAGGCCTCTTTCCAGCGGAATTTGGAATAGCCTTTGATACGGTTCTGAAATACTACGGGGATCTCAAGAAAACTGGCCCCCTCTTTGAAACACCGATAGACGGTTTCAATGCCGATAGAGTAGCCGTTGGAAAGAAAATCTTCAAAAGGAAGTTTTTCAAGAATTTCACTTCGATAGGCCTTAAAGCCTCCGCTTAGATCATGGATTTTGCTTCCCAGAATACTGCGGTACATTTGATTCGCCATCAAACTGATGATTTTTCTCTTCAGCGGCCAGTGCACCACCGCCCCGCCTTCTACGTAGCGCGAGCCGATAATTACATCGTAAGATTCGATCAGGTGCAGAAAAAGAGGAATGTAGCGGGCATCGTGAGATCCGTCCCCGTCCATCTCAATAACGCAATCCGGCTTAGACTTGAGCGCCTCCCGGAAACCCAGACGGCGCGCTGAACCACAGCCACGCTGATTCTTGCGATGAATGACTTGAAGCTTGCCGGCTAAGGCGCCGGCGGCAAGCTCATCCAAAAGTTTGCCGGTGCCGTCCGGAGAATCGTCATCCACCACCAGTGCAGAAACCTGATGGGCACTTCCGGCAACAGAATTTTGAATAGACTGCAACACCGCTTCTATATTGAGCGCTTCGTTATAAGTGGCAACTAAGACGACGGCCTTCATGAATTTTCTTTTACTCCCACAGCCGAAAGAATCAGCCCGTTAAAAATATAGATTTCTTTTAATCGAAAACCATTCTCCTCCAAGAGCTTGCGCAAACTGCGTCTTGAAAAATGATTGATATGCCCGCAGCGATTTCTATAAAGAGGATCATCGAACCAATATCCCTTGATAAAACAATGAATGTTAAAAAGAAAAAAATAGGGACCGAAGAGAATATCATACGGAACTTCCGCAATGAAGATACCGCCGGGTTTCAAGATCCTGCGCACTTCCCTGACAGCATCCTTATATTTTTTTAAGTGCTCTAAAACCTGCGAACAAACCACCAGATCTACCGAGTTCTCGCGAAATCCGGTTTGGTAAATATCGGTGACAAAAGCGTTTTTCAAACGCCCTTTGCCAATTCCATACCGGAGTAATTGCTCGTTGATGTCGACTCCGTACAATGGTTTTTTATGTATATTCCAGGTGGAGGATCCGCAGCCATAATCCAAGGCCATCTGCCCTGCTTTGTAATATTTGTCAAATAACTTGGCCGTATTGTCAAAGCGCGATGTGTGTGCCCACGCCCTAAAAAATCCCACGGTTTTTTTGTCTGTGGATGCATCAAAATAATCTTCCGCTAAATCCGGATAATAAACTTCGTCAAAGTCATCATCGACAAAAATCCACAGCCCTACCAGCACCAAATAAAAAATCATATAAGAAAAAGAGGCCACTAGGAGCGAAATGCCGTAGAAAAGCCCCAGCACATCCGCTAGAAACCAGGCGATAATAAAGGCCGGCAAAGCCAAGGTCACACTCATTAAGGCGATTTTGTGAAATTCAATTTTGGGAGCGATATTACCAAAAGAAGTAATGAGCTTCTCAAGAGCTAAATTACAAAGGATTTGAATCGCAATTCCGGAAAAGAAGGCCGCGGTAAACGCAAAGCCGGCGTAGTGGAATAATGAGAAAGCCGCCAGTAGATTTAAGAAAATACCTAAAAAATTTCCGAAGATAATGCTGACAATTTTTTTGGGAAGCGTTCCCTTGGACGGAAGCGTAACTGTATTGGCGCGGATCACCGTTCTAGAATGCATGTTCCTCCCTTGCGTAAAAAGCGGTTATTATAACAACCTTTAATTTCACCACAAAGTCATTTCCCCAATATTGCTTTTGCCCTATAATGCACGGCTTCAAAGGAGCGCGTAATGAACACCCGCTTGTCCCAGTTCTGGTTTACGATTCAATTGGCCCTCTTTGCCGGTTTACTTTTTTCCTTCTACGAAATCCCTCGAGTCATAAACGAGCAAAATTACCTCTATTTTCATTTATGGCATATCAGCCTGGGCGTGGTCAGTAAACTGGCTTTAGAAATTCTCTTGGTGTTTTCTGCGGCTGGAATCATATTGGGCTTGGCCGGATTTGCTTATCCTGCTTCGGGCAAAACAACTTATCTCGTCATCCTTCAAGGATTTTTGATCGTTTTATTTCTCGGTTCCGCTGTTCTCATCAAACGTTATTTTGCTGATGCACTGCCCGGCCATTTAGTCTATTGGGCATTCGATGGTAACCGATGGATTAAAGAGCATATAACTTTCCTGGGCTTTTTCTTACCCGCCTTATTTATTTTTAGTCCTGTAATAGCAAAAAAACCTCCTGTTTTTTCCATCATCCTTAAAATTTCTCTTTTCTTCTTTATTGCGGCCACACTGATTCTAAAAATCACCACTACAGTCTGGGGGTTGGATGCCCAGAATCATTTGAAGTCGGAAAATGCTCCCAACGTTATTTTGCTAACCGTAGATACATTACGCGCTGACCACCTAGGGCTTTATGGTTACTCAAGAAATACCAGCCCTGCCTTAGACCAGTTTGGAAAAGAAAACATTGTTTTTAAAAGTGCCGTATGCCAGTGGCCAAAAACCAGCCAAAGCTTTGCCGCTTTACTGACTGGCACCTATTTTTATCAAACTGGATGCTCCATCAATGTGGCCACACAGTTTCCCCGCCGGAATTTAAGTATGCCGGAAATTTTTCTAAACGCTGGTTACAAAACTGCCGGGTTTGTGAGCAATGCAAACTTGGCGAAATATTTTAATTTTGACCAGGGATTTGAAGAGTACGAAGAATTATGGAAAAAGAAATCCGGACCCGCGCGCGAAAAACAATGGGACACTGCGGATATAGTTGTAGACCGCGCCGAACGTTGGTTACAAAAGAACGGTTCCAGCCGCTTTTTCCTTTGGGTGCACATGATTGACCCGCACGCCCCTTACACCCCCCCGGCCCCTTTCGATACCGCCTTCACTCAGGATGGGCGCAATGAATACGATCCGGTTACAGCCGATAAAATAAAACCGCATGTGTTCTTGGATGGGAAGCTGGATCCGGATGAATATATTGCCCAATATGACGGGGAAATTTTGTTCACCGACTCGCAAATCGCCAGATTTCTAAACATACTCAAAGAATTACATCTTGAAAATAATACCATTATCGTGTTCACAGCAGATCACGGAGAAAGTTTCACCGAACATCATTTTTACTTTGATCACGGGAAATTCGCTTTTGAAGACTGTGTTCACGTTCCTTTTATCTTAAAAGCGCCCACGCACTTTACAGAACCCAAGTCTATTGACTCCCCCGTTTCCTCTATTGATATCGCACCCACCTTGCTTGGCCTGGCAAATATCACCCTTTCCCGCCCGCCGTTTCAGGGAAAAAATCTGAACGTGCTTATTGAAGGAAAAGCCCAGCCGGAAAACTTTCAATATCAATTTATCGAAGCCGGCATCCGGGAAAATTACCAGCGCGCGGTGCGGGACAAAGAATGGAAGTTGCTGTATGCTCCAGATCTCGAAGATCAAAAAGATCTGGGCGTTGGCGCTTTTTCGTTGTATCGCTACACGCAGGATAAAAAAGAAGTGAAAAATGTGATCGATGCATTTCCGGCCGAAGCGGGTCGCCTGAAAGGTAGGCTCGCCGAATGGCTGGATCAAGGACTCAAAAAAGACCGCGTTGGCCCTTCTTCTGCAGGACAATCTAATCAGCAAAACATCGACAAACGGACCCTAGAACAACTCAAAAGCTTCGGCTACTTATGATTTTTTCCTGGCCACTACGATAGCTCGGGCTGCCGGCAGCCATCCCAGCTTTTCAATCATAAATTTCAGCAACAAAAATATTCCTCTCTCAACTTTCAGTGCCCATGAGGTTGATTTACGCACGTTTTCCTCACTTAAAAATTCAGGCAACCATAATCTTTTTCCAAATTGAACAATATCAAATGATAGATTTCCGAACGCTTTACTCAAACAGTTTCTGTTATATTCGAACAAATGATAAGGCGGAAGTGTACCCCCCCCGCCGATTTTAAGAGCAGAAATTAATTTTTCATCCAGCATCCTCCGAAGAATAGGCGCGAAT
>JACQQR010000136.1 GCA_016206875.1 Candidatus Omnitrophota bacterium | reverse complement strand
TGAGATTTTTCCACCGAAGGCGGATCCGCCTTTGGCGGAAAGATTCCGGCCTTCGCCGGAATGACACCCACTCCGAACGGTCACGAGATGACAAATACCTTAATCTTTTTTCTATCCTGCCGATAAATTTTCACACAAACAAATTTTGTAATCACAACGCAAAAATTTAGAAAGGGTCACTCCTATGCAAGGAGAACTGTTTCACGGAATGGAAAAAAATATCCGTCACACTGAAGAGTTTGAAGAAGAACGGCTGGAAGAAAAATCGTCCGTTTTTGAACGGTTTCAGTTGACTCTAACCTTCGACAAAATGGTCATCGCTTCGATCTCGATGGTGGTGCTTTTAGCGATTACATTTGCGATGGGAGTAGAACGCGGAAAACAAAAGGCAATCGAAAGTGCTCTCCGTGCTTCCCAAGATTCCGGCAAAACAGTGATCCAACAAGAATGGTCTACAAACGCAGTTTCCTCTGCGTCTACGGAAAGTGAAACGACCGCATTGGTTTCCGAAGCGTTACAAGCCACAGAAACTTCATCTACTTTTGCGCTGTCTGATGCAGAAAGTCAATTGCCTATGGAGTCTGTCGGATTGGTAGAAACTCAGCCCGTGACAAATTCCTTCTCTACAAATCCCGGCGATTTAACGCCTCAAGCAGCCGCGAAGAAAAATTCTGGCAGCAAAAAAGAGAATATTCCCGGCGGCGCTTACACCGTTCGCTTGGCTTCTTATGTAAAGCCGGATCCGGCAAAAAATACGGCGGATCGTCTCAAAAAGAAAGGGTATGAGACCTTTGTCAAGCAAAGCGGAAAATACTATGTGCTTAATGTGGGCCGTTTTGGAGGAAAGCAAGCGGCTCAAGAAACGCTGGGCCGTCTTAGAAAAGAGTTGGGATTGCCGAAAGAAGGATTTGTATTGAAAATTTAGGGCATAGTTTGCGGACTATGGCCTACGTCCATCGCGGATTTCAGTTTTAACAGGGCAGGTTTTTGTGCGCGCTTTACACCAGGCGATACAAAAATCTGTCCTTTTTTATTTTGTGCAAAAGTGTATAATGACGGAGTTTTTATAGATAATGATTGAGCAAAAAGGGGGATTCAGCAGTGAGTCAGCATTCAAGTTTACGTGTGAGCGGGGTAGGCGCAGGCCATCGTAATGTTTTGAAGCGTTTTGAGCGCATTCAGCAACTGGCCAAAGAAGGCAAGTGGGATGAATCCAAATCGGTCTATAACCTTCCTAAAGTTAAGTCCTTAAAGATTAAAGTCAAGAAAGTAAAGACAGAAAAAGAAGAAAAACCCGCAGCAGGCGCGCCGGCTGAAAAGACCGCCGCTCCCGCTCCCGCACAGAAGACAGCCCCGGTGGGCGCTGCAACCGCCAAAGGAGCCGCTAAACCCGCGGCGCCTAAGGGAAAATAACCGTGGAACCAGAAATCAGGAAGTTTCAAAAACAGGATGCCCCGGAAGTTAAAAAGTTAATTGACGACATCATGGATTCAGAATTCGCAGATGTGCTCGGCGCGTTTCCTCCAGATGATTTAGAAAATATTTCCGATTACTACGGCAAGGCCGGGGAGGCGTTCTACGTAGCCCTGATTGACGGAAAAATTGTGGGCAGTATCGGCATTAAAAAGGAAGACGATAGAACCGCGCTGATTCGCCGTATTTTTGTTTTTCCAAAATATCGCGGCCAGCAGCTCGGGAAACACTTGCTGGAGAAGGCCTTGGAATTTTGCCGCGAAGTGGGGTATCAAGAAGTGGTGTTTAAAACCACATCCCGGATGCAGGAAGCGATCGGACTTTTTGAGGAGAACGGATTTCACGAAAAGGTGCATTTGAAATTGGGAAACACAGAATTATTTAAGCTGACCTATTTCATTCGAGAAAATTCTCCCTTTATTCGCTGATGATAGCGGTAACCAGAAAGGAACTGTTTTATATGCCTCTATTCCGGAAATCAAAAGAAGAAGGTCTCAAGCCGCTTTCCGAAAAAGAGATTCAAGAGCGTTTGTACGGGTTTTTTCATCACGAAAGAGTTGTGCAAATCTCCGGCGTGCCTAAAAAATCACCGCATAAATCCCTGGATTTAAAATCGATTGACGTAACCCCTGCCGGAATTACCCAACATGAGCTGCCTTCCGAGACACAAAACTCGTTCAACCAGGAAAATGGTTACGTCAATGTGATCGAGGAACAAATGCCTTTTTCCCAAATTCGGAGTGACTCTTTTCGCGAGCTGTCTGAGGAGCCCAGGAAAGCGATTAAAAAACCGGTGCGCAAAGTTAAAAAAGACAAAAAACGCGAAGAGGCCGTCACGAAATTTTTTGAACTTGTTTTGGAAAAAGTGGCGGTGTTTTTTCAGTTCATTTTTTCAGCCTGCGCTCAGGCATTCTCCCGACTGGCGGTCTGGTTAGGAGAATCCCGGGGAGAGTCGAAGCGCATTCCGGCAAAGTTTATCCTTGTTTCTTTGGCTGTAATCGGAACAGGATTGATCTTCTTTAATATCTGGACCTCTCACGTGCGGCAAAATCCGGATTTGAATGTTTACAAAGAAATGCAAAAACCGGCCTCTTCAGCGCCTCAAGGGATTTCTTCACAAGCCGTGATTACCAAGGTCATTGCGGTCACCGGAGATGCGCTCTCCGACCCTTCTGCTACGACAAACCAAATTGCAAAAAAGTTTTTTACAATCCAGGTTTGCACCGTGCCCCGTTTGGAAGGCGCTATTCAGGTAACAAAGCGCTTGCAATCGGGCGGTTTGCCGGCTTTTTATGAATCCGGGACAAACAAAAAAGGCTCGCATATTTATCATGTGATGATCGGCAAGTTTGATCAGTATCAAACCGCGAAAGCCCAGCTTGCCGCTATTAAGAGCAGCAAGGCTATGGAATCTTATCCCGACAGCTATATTCGCAACATTATAGAGAAGTAACCTTATTGTATGTGGCAATCCTTCGATCAAAGAAAATTTCCCAGATTAAAAGTCGGATGCGATGTTTCTCTGGAAGATAAAAATAACCGGAGTTTTTTTTCGAGCGAAACTGAAAACATCGGCCCCGGCGGCGTCTGCATCTATTTAAATAAATCTATTCCTCCTTATAGCCCCGTTAATGTAAAGTTGAAAATCCGGGATCAAAGTTCTGATGAACTGGAATGCACAGGCAAAGTTGTTTGGTGCATCCAGAATAAGACATTAAACCAGCCGGTGAGCCGCTACGATATCGGCATCGAGTTTCAGAACATTTCTGCAGAAGACAGGGAGCGCATCCGCCGTTTTATTCTTGCCCGGAACGTTTGATCATGCCCCAGGATTTTTCATTCGATATTGTGTCCAAAGTGGATTTGCAAGAAGTGGATAATGCTGTGGGGCAAGCCACGAAAGAAATTTTGACGCGTTTTGATTTTAAGGGTTCTAAATCGACCGTCACGTTCAACCGGGAGGAAAAGAAGATTGATTTCCTGGCCGACGATGAAATGAAGCTAAGGAATTTGCGCGATATTATTGCCACGAAGCTGGCCAAAAGAGGGGTTTCGCTCAGGGCGTTACAGTATGGCCAGGAAGAAGATGCGTTGGGCGGAGCAAAACGTCAAAGTGCTGAAGTTATGTTGGGGATTCCCCAGGATAAAGCCAAAGAGATAGTTAAAAAAATAAGAGAGATGAAATTGAAAGTGCAGGCAGCGATCCAGGGAGATCAAATTCGGGTTTCCGGCCGTCAAAAGAATGACTTGCAAACAGTCATGCAGGGGATCAAAGAATTTCCCATCGATGTGCCCTTGCAGTTTGTAAATTATAGGTGAGATCAAAAGAACTCAAGAGACAATTTCTTCTGAAAAAACCATCCCTGGTCGCGCAAATCACGCAAGAAAAACTTTCTAAAACTTCTTCCAATCTATAAAATTCGTAAATTTCTCCAGGGGTCCCCTGAATCGAAAGGCATTCTAAAAGATATTTTCAAGTCGAAGCAGTTTCTAGAAAAAATTTCTTAAAAAATTTACCCCGGTTCCTTGTAATCATCAAATCCATGTGCTAGAATTCGCTTGATTTTTGAAAGGCATGAAAGTTTTGTGAAAGGAGATTCTCCGATTTTCCGGCTTCGAGAGCGGACAATTGCAGAGAAAAGAAAAATGAGTGTGGCAACAATGGATATTCAGAGAAAGGAGGCGGATATGCAAAAAGAACGAAGGAAGTTTAAGCGTTTTGATGCTTATATCAGCGCCCGCTTTAAATCTCCAAAGACCGGCCAGTTGGTAACGACTCTTACTCATGATATTTCAAGAGATGGTATCAAAGTGACCACGATGGAAATTTTAAAAGTGAGTGCTCCTCTTGAACTTGAACTTTCAATACCGGATGACCCGCGGCCGATTTATGTGACGGCTGAAGTGGCCTGGGCAAGAAAGTTCAGAGGGGAGGATGCCGGATGTGAGTATGGGCTTCGTTTTATCCATATTGATCCTGTAGATAAATTTCGCGCCCTTGATTTTGCTTACAACAACTGGCTGGAGGAAAAAATCAATGATTTTTCCGATCCAGAGGAAGTGCCTGAACTAAAGGAAATCTAATTCTTACCGATCCATATCCTCTATGGATTTTAATCGATTTTTACCCATCAAATTTTCGCGTTGTTTTGTAACCCGATTCATTCTCTTTTTAAAAAACATTTCCACGCTCTTTAGAAACCCGGTTTTTTACCGCCATGTCTCAATCTAAACAATATATTTTAGCTATAGACCAGGGAACTACGGGCAGCCGTGCTCTTGTTGTAGACTCACGGGGGAAAACCAAAGGCGCAGGATATGTCGAGATCCCTCAACACTATCCGAAACCCGGGTGGGTAGAACATTCCCCCCAAGATATTTTACATTCAGTTCGAACGGCAATCACCCAAGCGATTCGAAAATCCCGCATCAGCTCAAATGAGATTCGAGCGATTGGAATTACCAATCAACGAGAATCTACTGTTTTATGGAACCGAAAAACCGGAAAGCCCTATCACCCGGTAATCGTTTGGCAAGACAGGCGCACATCCGGAATTTGTGAAGGACTTAAAAAACGCGGCCTGGAACCCTTGATTCGTGAAAAAACCGGTTTGGTGCTGGATCCCTATTTTTCCGGGTCAAAAATTTTATGGTTGATGAAGCAGCTTCCGAAGTTGGCTCAAGATGCAAAACGGGGACAGGTGGCTTTTGGCACCATGGACACTTGGCTTTTATGGAACATGACCGGCGAGCATGCCACGGATGTCACCAACGCTTCACGGACGCTTCTTTACAATATTCAGACCCGGGAGTGGGATCAACGGCTTTGCCGAATATTTTCCGCCCATCCCTCCATGCTTCCGCGCGTTCAAGTTTCGGCTTCGCATTTTGGCAATACGAAGAAATGGCACATTCTTCCGGATGGAATTCCGGTCATGGCAATGGCCGGGGATCAGCAGGCGGCTTTGTATGGCCAGGCATGTTATGGGCGCGGGGAAATGAAAAACACTTACGGAACGGGATGCTTTTTGATGATGAATACGGGGAGTGTCCGGGTGCATTCTCAACAAGGCCTTCTGACCACGCTTGCCTGCGATGCCTTTGGAAAACCGGTTTATGCGATTGAAGGGGCCGTATTTATCGGCGGGGCGCTGATTCAGTGGCTGCGCGATTCCATGCGATGGATTAGAAGTGCCGGCGAGTCAGAGCAGATAGCAAAATCCGTATCCGACTCCCACGGCGTTACCGTAATTCCGGCATTCACAGGATTAGGCGCGCCTTATTGGAATGCTGAGGCCCGGGGAGCCATTTTAGGGCTTACGCGCGGTGTGACTTCCGCTCACATTGTTCGGGCTTCGTTAGAATCCGTTGCCTTACAAGTTTCTGATTTGGTTTTAGCCGTCAAAAAAGAGCTTCGGTTTCCGATTCGATTTTTAAAAGTGGACGGGGGGGCCAGTAATAACAATTTTCTCATGCAATTTCAGTCGGACATTTTGGGTTTACGCATTCTTCGCAGTCATCTTACGGAAAGTACGGCCTGGGGAATAGGCAAAATGGCCGGGGTGAGCCTTGGCATATGGAAGGGGCCCTATGTGTTAGATCATCTCATCCGTTATCAAACCTTTAGGCCCGGACTTTCTCGGGCCAAACGCAAACAAATGCTGCATCATTGGCGGCGGCAAATCCAAAGAGTTTTAGGGCCATGATTGATTTTCAAATCATCGGGCATCGTGGAGTTCCAAAATTGACGCCCGAGAATTCCGCTTCCGGTTTTAAGCTGGCCGTGGCATTGGGGATTCCCATGATTGAATTGGATGTACGGCTCACGCGCGATAAAGAATTAGTTGTGATTCATAATAATGATATTAAAAAATATTCGGACGGAAAAGGAAAAGTAACCCAGTGTGATTTTCGTTATCTGCGGCAGTTTGATTACGGATCTTATTTCGATCCCCGTTTCCGGGGGGAAAAAATTTTAAAGTTAGAAGAGGCATTAGATATTCTTCTGCCTCGCGTGCGGGTTATGGTAGAAATTAAGGAGGACAAAATAAGGCGCAAGGAAATGGCTGATGTTTTGCTGCAAATTTTGGAAAAGAAGAAACAAATGCTGGATAAAATCATTATCTGCTCATTTTCGGACAAACAACTGATTGAAATCCAAAAACGAGATCCTACCATTTGGCTGGGGCTGATTGCGCGTACGAAACCCAAAAGTTCATTTGAGAAAGCTTGCTATTTAGGCTTCCGTTCCATTCATCCTCATCACCGGATCGCCAGCGCATCGCTTATAAAATGGGCTAAGGCTCAAGGCATGTACGTATTTATTTGGACAGTGAATTCCCTGAAGAATGTCCGGCACTGGAAGGCCCGGGAAATCGACGGGATTATCACCGATATCCCCAGCCGGCTGATTCAGGAGCCAAACTAGGCGCTAAATCTTCAGAATCCCTTCGTATGGCCGATAACCTTTTAGATAACCTTTTGCACAGTGGTTTTCATCTAATACGCTGTTTCCTAAGTTCGTGTAGGGTTTGTCACCCCCGCGAAAGCGGGGGTCCAGTGACTTTTTCATTACGCCAAAGGCAAAGTCACTGGATTCCCGCTTTCGCGGGAATGACAGGCAATCAGGTCATTTTGCAAAGATTCAGTAACAACAGGAAGACTTTGTGTGAGTATCTGGTCCTTCGGCAAGAAAAGTGATTTTACTAAAGAGTATTCCCTCCAAAATATCCCTCTGTTTGCCGGTTTAACCCCCATTGAGATCAATACGCTTGAAAAATATGTTCGCCTGGTAGAGTGCAAACGGGGAGACATCATTTATGAGCAGGGGGCGGAAAGCGACGCTTTTTATGTGATTATCTCCGGAAGATTTAAGGTATTGCAAAAAAATAAAAACCAAGAATCCCACATCATTGCTTACTACCATCGGGGCGATTATTTTGGCGAGGTGTCACTCCTGACTGAAAAACCGCATTCTGTAACCATTCAGGCCGTCAATGATGCCCTCATTTTCAAAATAGATAAAAAAGATTTTTTGAAACTTTTGGCTGACACACCTTCTATTTCCGTTCATTTAAGCCGCTCCCTTGGAATGAGACTCAAGCAAAGAGATGATGTAGATAAAATTCGGGGCAGCAAAATTGTTTCTGTTTTTAGCGCGGTTCCAGGCATCGGCAAAACCACTTTTGTCGTGAATCTTGCGGCCAGTTTGTTTCATTACGCCAAGAAAAAAGTGGCGGTTGTAGAGCTTGGGGCTCGTTTTAAAGAATTGGAAAAAGGCGTGGCGCGGATTATTGAGGATAAAGACTTCAAGCCCCTCGAACTTTCCAAGGCTGATTTTAATCATGAAAAAGTAATGAAAGAACATATGGCTTCGCATCACGGCGGTTTTGACGTGGTGTATTTAAAAAAAGAAAAAGAAGAGATCCACGAAAAAAAGATTGTGTCACTGCTTACGTTTCTTCTGATCCATTACGATGTGGTTCTTGTCGACATGCCGCTTGAGGTTGCCGCGCTTGATTTAAAAGTGCTGTCTCAATCGGATAACATCCTCTTTTTATGCCGGGAAAATCCCCGTGATTTAGAAAATGCCCATAAAATGATTCATGACCTGGAGCAGTCCTTTCAATTTTTAGGCAATGAAATCCGCCTTGTGTTAGTGCAGGACGGCAGCAAAAAAACAGTCGGGGTTTCGGGCACAAAAGAAGTTCCGGAACGAAAGATTTTTGCCCGCTTGCCTTTAGTTTCGGATATGCAGGATTTTCCGATTGAAGGAAGCAGGCTGTATGTGACCGAGCGCTCTGGCGATCCCTACAGCCGCGTGCTTCGTTATTTGGCAAGAGATATGACCGGATCTTTAGTCGGGCTGGTGCTGGGAAGCGGGGCGGCCTTTGGGTTAGCGCATATCGGGGTGATCAAAGTTTTAGAGCGCCAGAAAATTCCTATCGATGTGATCGCGGGTTCCAGCATCGGGGCTTTTATCGGGGTGCTTTGGGCTTCCGGATATTCCGCGGACGAGTGCGAAAAAATTGCTAAGAATCTCACAAAACAGTCCGCATTTTTACAGCTTGTGGGTATGAAAGATTTTTCGATGGCGCATCACGGCTTTTTCAAAGGGCAGCAAATTGTCCGGTATATAAAATCATTGATCGGAGAAAAAACGTTTCAGGATCTTGACATCCCCATCAAAGTGATTGCCACGGACTTATTCACCTCGGAGGAAATTGTGCTGGAAGAAGGAGAAGTGGCCCTGGCTGTGCGCGCCAGCATTTCCATTCCCGGAATTTTCCGTCCTGTTTTTTTGAATAACCGTTATTTGATTGACGGAGGAGTTATTGACCCTTTGCCTGTGAAAGTGTTGGCAAGCGTAGGGGTTAATAAAATAATTTCCGTAAATGTGCTTTCCGGATTTTCTCAATTTGAAGAAAGGAAAACGTTGATAGAGCAGAGAACCCGGGTTTTGGAAGAGCGGGCAAAAAAAGAAACAAATCCATTCAAACGAGCGTGGCTGAGTCTCCAAGTTCATATGAGAAGACGTTATTTGGCCAATATTTTTAATGTGCTCATGCAAACGATGCAGTTTATGGAATCCAAAATAGCTTCCGCTGCCGCGCAGGGATCGGATGTGGAGATTGCGCCGGTGGTTACGGATGCGCATTGGGCTGAGTTTTATTCCGCCGACAAATTTATTCAAATGGGCGAGGAGAAAGCCATGGAAAAACTGGAAGAGATTAAGGCGTTGATTCGAGAATAATTCCAAGGGAGACGCGCATGTATATTTATAAGGCGGCGGTTGTTGGGGCAGGGGCAATGGGCGCTGAAATCGCGCAGGTCATTTCTTATGCCGGTATTCCGGTGGTGCTTAAAGATGTGAGTGATGAGTTTGTCCGGAAAGGCCTGGATAAAATCCATTCTATTTATAAGCGGCGCGTTGAACAGGGAAAGCTTGAGCCGGCGGAAATGGAAAAGAAATTTTCTCTGGTGAAGGGCAGCACTTCTTATAGTGATTTTAAAGATGTGGATGTCGTGATAGAAGCCGTGCCCGAGAAAATAGGTATCAAAGAAGCCGTGTTTAAAGATATAGATGCGTCTACGCCCAGGCATGCCATTTTAGCGACCAATACTTCCAGTCTTCCCATTTCCGCGATAGGCGCCGCCACCAAAAGGCCGGGCCAAGTAGTGGGGCTTCATTTTTTTTATCCCGCGCATGTCATGAAGTTGATTGAAATCATACCCGGTTTAGCCACGGATTCCGGGACGGTGGAAGACATGATCCGTTTTTCCGAGACGCTGCGTAAACTGCCGATTGTGGTGAATGAATGCGCAGGATTTTTAATCAACAGGCTTTTGATGCCTTATTTGAATGAAGCGGCTTATTGCCTCGAGGAAGGAGCTTCCGGCCTTGAGGCAATGGATCAGGCAGTCAAAGATTTTGGCATGCCCATGGGGCCTTTTACTCTCGTGGATAATGTGGGCCTGGACATCTGCCGCGATGTAGAGTTCGTTTTACTGGACGCTTACGGGAACCGGATGAAACCGGCTGCTTTGTGGGAGGCGATGTACGAGAAAAAATTTTATGGACGTAAATCGAGCAAGGGATTTTTTCTGTACCCGGACGGCGCCGGGAAAAACCCCGAATTGGATTCAATGATTTCCGCAATTCAAGCGCAACACAAAATTAAAAAAGGGGAATTTTCCGTCGAACGTTTGCTGTTTCCTATGGTGAATGAGGCGGCGCTGTGCGTTCAAGAAAATATCTCCCGCCCCGCGGATATTGAAGTAGGAGTTATGGCGGGGCTGGGCTTTCCGCGCGAGCGCGGCGGCGTATTACATTATGCCGACAGTGTAGGTATTGATGTGGTTTTTTCCGAGCTTAAAAAAATGTACGCCCGGTATGGCGACCGGTTTTGGCCGGCGCCGCTTCTCAAACGAATGGTAGATGCCGGGTATTTGGGGAAGAAGACGGGAAGAGGATTTTTTGAGTATCGATAAAATAAAAGGGGACGTTATGGGCGCTAATTCAACGATTCGAATTTCTAAAGAAGATGCTGTGATGATTTGTACTATTGAGAATCCGCCGGCCAATTCTCTGTCGCAGAAAGTAATGGGAGAGCTCAGCGCAGCCATAGACCAGTTTGAAAAAGATCCGTCCCAGCGGGTAATGATTCTAACCGGTGCCGGCCAATTTGCCTTTGTAGCGGGCGCGGATATTCGGGAGCTGATTAAAATTCAGTCGGGCCGCGAGGCCGAGGAAATGGCGCTCAGCGGGCAAAAAATTCTCTCAAAGATTGAAAATTTATCCAAACCCGTGATTGCCGCCATTAATGCCGTTTGTTTAGGTGGGGGTAATGAATTGGCTATGGCCTGTCACATTCGCATTGCCTCAGACCGGGCCCGTTTTGGCCAGCCCGAAATTAATTTGGGCATCATGCCGGGATTTGGCGGCACCCAGCGGCTTGTGCATATTGTGGGTATGGCTAAGGCGCTAGAACTGGATTTGACCGGAGACATGATTTCGGCTCAGGAAGCGCTCCGCATTGGATTAATCAACCGATTGGTTACAGATGATGAATTGATGAAAGAGGCCGTGGGCATGGCCAAACGCATTGCGTCGAAAGGGGCTAAGGCGACGGAGTTTATTTTGGATGCCGTACGGAAAGCGGGAGAACTGCCTTTGGAAGAAGGCCTGGTTTACGAAGCGAGGCTCTTCGGCAAAGTCTGTGAAACGCGGGATATGAAAGAGGGGCTTTCCGCGTTTATCGAAAAGCGCCAACCCAAGTTTGAGTAAACAAAGGACTCGAGTAAGGGTGTAAGAGCGTAGCTGCTGCCCCTCTCCCTTCCGCCGAAGGCGAGAAAGGGAGAGGGATTAAGGGTGAGGGTT
>JACQQR010000133.1 GCA_016206875.1 Candidatus Omnitrophota bacterium | reverse complement strand
TTCTGGAATAGCGCTTGCGGAATATGTTTTAACAACCCCGCAGATTTAAGCGGAGATTCAGCCCGCAGGGTTATAAATTCGCGTATAACTAACTCCGCTTCATCCCACAATAAATGACCTTCATACAATGCGGGCATTTCATGCCGGACTTTCCCTTCTTTAAAATCCCTGAGAAATAAAACGAGCTCACTACTCATCGCCTGCGCTTTGCTTTCTTTTTTCCCGCACACTTCGCACAAAATACCTCCCTGAGGTGCGCTCCAAAACCAACAGCCGGTTTCACTCGAATGGCAACGCACGCAAACCGAAATTCCGGGATAAAGCCCTCGCTCCTCGAGCACGGCGAGCTGAAAACAGAGCGCCCGGTATTTTACGGCCGGAGGTTTCATCTGCGTAAGCGTCTCAAGAAAGCTATCAAAAATTTTAGGGACTACCTCGTGCAGGTCATAAAATGCGTCAATCACATCCGCCAAATAACAGCCAAAGAGGAAAGCTTCAAAATCGTTGCGTAACGATAACATAGGATTTTCAACGCTGGACTCGCTCATCAAGTGAAGCTCGCTTTTCGCCTTCTCATAAATCACAATTTGCAAATGATTCAAAACTTCGAAGTGCACAAGTTCGCCGGAGCCCTCTTTACGCACCCCCTTCACTACGGCTTTGATTTTGCCGAAATCCCGGGCCAAGAGCGTCACAATAAGGGAGCTGTCCCGGAAATCCATTTTTTTAAGCACAATGGCTTCAGATTTTTGTATAGGCATATTTTTTAAAAATTCTATCCTGAACATGAAACATTTTTTTACGCTGAGTCAGTGTTCTGTCCTCATAGCCAATTAAATGCAGTATTCCGTGGACAATGCAATATAGCAGCTCTTCTTGGGGCGTGTGGGAAAACTTTGGCGCTTGGCGCCGTACCTGACTCCACGAAACAAACACTTCCCCCAGCGTCCTTTCCCCTCGAATAGCCCGCCCCTCATATTGGCTGAATGAAATGCAATCGGTGTCCGAAGCGTCCCCAAAAAAGTCTCGATGAAGCCGCTTCATGCGGCTTGAGTTGACTACGTAAACGGACACGCCATAACCGGATTTATGGATTCCTCGAAGCACCGCCTCGGCAAAACGGACGAGCTCGGATTTAGTGAAAGGACAAGCCGTCGATTCGAGCTTGATCGCGATGCGAGGCCGCGAAGGCCGGATTTTTTTCATCTTCCTGCCTGGGGTAAGGAATTCGTGTGTGATACACAGCCAACAAACTGCGGATAAAGTTTTCGCGCACAGCGCCTAAATCTTTCAACGTTAAATCGCACTCGTCTAATTGTCCGTCCTTTAATTTTTCAAGAAAAATGCGGGAAACCAGCTCGCGGATTCCCTCGGCTGTATAGACGGCCATCGCGCGCGATGCTGCTTCAGAAGAATCGGCCAGCATCACAATGGCTGTTTCTTTAGACTGCGGCTTGGGACCGGGATAGCGAAAATCGTCCGGATTTATGAATTCGTCTTCCCCGGCGCTTTCCAGCGCCTTGCGGTAAAAAAAGTAGATGACGCCCGTGCCCTGGTGCTCGGGAATGAAATTGACAATCACATCTTTCAACTTATGCTTGCGCGCAAAATCAATTCCCTTTTTCACGTGGCTCAAGATGATCATATAGCTCATATGCGGCGTAATCTGATTGTGCTTGCTTTCTTCCTTTTTAGGCTGATTTTCCACAAAATATTCGGAACGCGCCATTTTTCCGATGTCGTGAAAATAGGCCCCCACACGGGCCAAAAGCGCATTCGCCCCAATCGTCTTCGCGGCTTCTTCCGCCAAGTGGCTTACGATCAAACTATGGTGATACGTGCCCGGGGCCTCTATCACCATTTGCTTAAGCAGCGGGTGATTTAAGTCAGAAAGCTCCAGCAAACTGATGTCCGTAGTCAAATTAAACCCATGCTCCAACAGAGGCAAAAAAAGGACAAAAAGCGGCATCGTGATCAAAAACCCGTTCGCCAGACCCCAGCTGCCTATCCGGGCCGCCTCAAGATAAGGAGTCCCGCTAAAAAGTTGCGTAGCAAAAATACTCATGCCCTGCGCGGCGCCTACCCAAATTCCGGCTTTTAAAAATTGAATGCGCTTACAAATTCCCATACTTCCAAAAACGCCCATGATAGACCCAAAAAATCCGAATAAAAATACCTCTAAGGAACCCCCGGCCAGGAGACTCGCCAGAGCGGCCATCATAAAGCCGATGGTAAAACCGATACGTGCCTTCACCAAAAGCACCAATAGGAGCGAGGCCAGTGAGACAGGAATGAGGTAACAATTCCCTTGAAAGTAAAGAATCAATTTGGAAATCAGGAGATTGAAGACAATCAAACCATGAATCAAAAGAAGATATTTTGGAGAATAGCCAATCGTGGGTTCAAAAAAACGAAGATAGGCAGCTAAAAGACTATACAGAAGCAGCACAATCAAGGATTGAGAAAGCACTTTTCGGAATATTTCTTTGCTTTTTGTGCGTTTTTGAATCACCCCCAAAGCCATATAGGTTTCAGGACTAATTCGCCGGCCGCGTTCAACCACTGTTTCATCTTTTTTAAAATCGACGCGAATTTCTCCTGTGTCCCGAGCTGCGGCATCCATGCGCTTGGCCATCGCCTTTTCATCCGGTAGGATATTGGGCAGGATAAGCGCCTCGGTCATACGAGCCGCTACGTTGCGCAGCGTTTTATTTTTTTCAAACGTGCCATTCAATTTGGAATGAAGTGTTGAGCGAGCGTCTTCAACCGTAACCAGTTTCTCTGTGGCCAATTCAAATTCATTTTTGTCGTTCACCAAAATGATTTTGTTTTTTCCCCGTGCCATCAATGTCCACTTGCCCGGGATATCCATAATGCCGGTATGAAAGGATTCGGCAAGCGCATTCTGAAAAGCGGATTGCCAGACCGCTAGATTTTCTTTTTTTAACGCAGCCAATTCGTTTCTAGATAGAGAAATCGATTCCGTAAAACCGGAAAAAGAAACCTTTTTGTTTTTTTTCTCCAATTTTTTTGCCTGGAGTTCATCAAAAAAAATCCTCGCGTTTTTTAAGGCTTCTTTTTCCACATTGGCATCAATGCGATACACGGGAAGCACGGCCGCTTTTGCCTTTTCACGCGCTTCTTCGGTAGCCCGCTGATTGACAAAAGAAAAGTCGAATGGCGCATATACAGTACGGGGAGAAGGCTCCGCTTCTTTAAAATTCTGATACCAGGTATCTTGTGAGCGGCCATACACCAATAAACCAATTACGGCCGAAAAGGAAGCAACGTAAATCATGCTTCTCAGGAGGCGGTCGGCCCAGGTCATATGTTTGATTTTAGGGGACATAACGGTCGTAGGCGCGGATAATGTCTTTTACAAGGGCATGCCGCACCACATCACTTTCGTTGAAATAAATAAACTCAATCTCCCGGATATGTTTCAGGATTTTCTGGCATTCAATCAGTCCCGACTTTTTGCCGCCGGGAAGATCAATCTGCGTGATATCCCCGGTAATGACTAATTTTGAGCCCATGCCCAGCCGGGTCAGGAACATTTTCATCTGATCATGGGTGGTGTTTTGGCCCTCGTCCAGAATAATGAAGGCATCACTGAGCGTGCGGCCTCGCATATAGGCCAAGGGAGCCACTTCGATAATACCTCGCTCCAGATATTTTGCAACTTCGTCAAACTCCATCATGTCATAAAGCGCGTCATAGAGAGGCCTTAGGTAAGGATTAATTTTTGCATAAAGGTCCCCCGGAAGAAAGCCCAGACTTTCCCCTGCTTCAATGGCGGGGCGCGTAAGAATGAGGCGCGCCACTTTATGTTTTTTTAAGTAGTCTACCGCCTGCGCCACAGCCAAATAAGTTTTCCCCGTTCCCGCCGGCCCAATCGAAATCACAATATCGGAGCGAGAAATCAGTTGAAGATAGTGGGCCTGATTGCGGCTTTTGGGACGAATAGTTTTGCCTTTGTGATAAAACTGCATCGCCTCCCCATCCTGAGTGAGTG
>JACQQR010000128.1 GCA_016206875.1 Candidatus Omnitrophota bacterium | reverse complement strand
CCAGTGACTTTAGCATTGTCTGAAAAACCAAGTCGCTGGATTCCCGCTTTCGCGGGAATGACAAAACCCCTAACGAATTTATCGAACAGCGTACTAACAGCTAACAGCTAGAGCGGATAAATCTATGCTTACAAGATATTACACAATGTTGATGATTGCTTTTCTTACGATTCCGGTGACCGGCTGCCAACGGATTGACTCGAAGGTGGATATTCCCGAAGGCCGTGATAGCGAGAATCAGCGCTACGAGGACGGCGATATTGTCGGGCCCGTGCTCAAGCTCAAATTAAAAGAAGTGCCGCCCAGTCCTACGGAACAGCGGCAAGACCCTTTGGTAACCGAAGATCTGATTGACACAGTAGAGGAAGAAAAAAGCAATCGATGATCCGCCAGAGGCAGCGGTTTCCGGTTTGGTTAACGCGCAGTATTCCCGTAAGTTCCACGCTGAATACGCAGTCCGTGCTCAATCGTTATGGGCTCGCCACTATTTGCGAGTCGGCGAAATGTCCCAACCGCAGCGAGTGCTATTCGCGCAGCACGGCCACATTTTTATTGCTGGGGGAAGTGTGCACGCGCAGCTGTTCCTTTTGTTCCGTGCCGAGCGGGCGCCCCAAACCGCCTGACCCGGATGAGCCGTTGCGTGTGGCGTGCGCTGCCTGGGAGCTGGGGCTTGAGCATGTGGTGATTACTTCGGTAAATCGCGATGATTTGGAAAATGGCGGCGCGGATATTTTTGCCGGAACCGTCCACGAAATACGAAATAGAATTCCCGGTGTTACGATAGAAGTACTGACTCCGGATTTTTGCGGCAACTGGGATGCAATGCTTGAGGTCGTAGAAGCCAAGCCCGATGTTTATAATCATAATATGGAAACGGTGCGCAGACTCTACGCCAAAGTAAGGCCGCGCGCGATGTATGAACGGTCGCTGGAACTTCTGGCCCGCGTCAAAGAGGCCGCTCCGGACATCAGGACTAAAAGCGGATTTATGGTGGGCGTAGGCGAGACCGGCCGGGAAATCACAGAGCTTTTGATTGATGTGCGCAACACCGGATGTGACATTGTAACGGCCGGCCAATATTTACAGCCCATATCTAGGAAAATGGATATCGTGGATTTTGTGCCGCCAAGCCGCTTTTTAGAAATCGAACGTGAGGCAAAGTCGCTGGGTTTCCGCGAGGCTTATTGCGGCCCTTTTGTCAGAAGTTCGTATCACGCAGGAGAGGTGTATGAAAGAAGTCATTCTTAAAGTTCCGGCTCACGATGTGCATGAATTGAGTATCAATCACTGGCACTTCGAAGAAGGCGACAAAGTGGAAAAAGGGCAGGACTTGGTGGAAGTGAGTTGTGACGGGATTATTTATCACATACCCTCGCCGGCATCGGGAACCTTGGTGGAAGTGTATTTTGAAGTTGGAGAAGCCGTTGATATGGGAGATGTGATTGCGGCGATAGAAGAATAGGGTGGAAGAACCACTGGTTTTTCTACCCACTGATGTTACAAGAAAGGAAATTGTATCGTGGAAGAAGCACGCAGAATTAAACGGTTGCCCCCGTATTTATTTACTATTGTCGACAATTTAAAGCGGGAAGTGCGGGCTGGGGGTGTGGATATTATTGATTTCAGCATGGGGAATCCGGATCTTCCGCCTCCGCCAAATGTGGTGGAGCGCTTGACTGAGTCCATGAAAGAGCCGGCCATTAGCCGCTATTCTAAATCGGACGGCCCTATCGAAACAAAACTCCGCCGGACTATTGCCGACTGGTATAAGCAGCGGTTCGGTGTAACACTGGATCCCGACACGGAAGTGCTGCCGCTGATCGGCTCCAAAGAAGGTATCGCACATTTGGCGCTGGCATACCTCAATAACGATGATTTAGCGCTGGTTCCTTCGCCGGCTTATCCGGTTCACTTCAATGGCGTGATTATGGCCGGCGGTATTCTCTATAATTTGCCGCTTCGTGAGGAAGAAGGCTATATTCCCAATCTTTTCAGCCTGCCGAAAGAAACCACACAACTTACCAAACTTCTGATTTTGAGTTATCCGCATAATCCGACTACAGCCACTTGCGACCTGGATTTCTGGGAGAAAGTGGTGCATTGGGGTAAGGGCAAGAATATGATTATTGTAAGCGACCTGGCCTACTCCGATTTCGTGTATGAGGGCGAGCGGGCGCATAGCATTTTGGAAGCCAAAGATGCGCGTGAGCAATGTATTGAGTTCCACACGCTTTCCAAGTCGTACAGCATGGCCGGCTGGCGCATCGGCTTTTGCGTGGGAAACAAAAAAATTCTGGCCGGGCTTTCGAAAACGAAAAGCTATTGTGATTTTGGCATCTTTCGCGCTGTGCAAGAAGCGGCCATTGAGGCGCTTTCAGGCCCTCAGGATTACGTGAAAAAAATCGCTTCCATTTATAAAAAGCGCCTTGATTATTTTGTGGATGGCTTAAACAAAGCCGGCTGGCCTACGCCTAAACCCCGCGCTACATTTTATGTGTGGACACGAATCCCCCTTAAATTCAGCTTTCATTCTTCGATGGAATTTACTGAGCTCTTGATCCGTGAAGCCGGGGTTGCGGTTTCTCCCGGCACGGGTTTTGGCGAATATGGAGAAGGTTATGTGCGGTTTGCCATGGTGGAACCCGAGGAACGGATGAAAATCGCGCTCGAGCGCATTGGAAAAGTGCTGAGCTTGTAATAGAGGAGATGGGGACTAGGAGATAGGAGTTAGGAGATAGAAGTTAGGAAATCAAAGAAAGACTTTCCTATCTCCTAACTCCTATCTCCTAACTCCTATCTCCTAGACGTACATGGCATCTGTTCAACAGAATATTGAAAGTCACCCCATTGGCGTGTTCGATTCCGGGCTCGGCGGCTTAACCGTAGTCCGCGAGCTGCGCCGGCATCTTCCGCACGAAACCATTATTTATTTCGGAGATATTGCCCGTCTTCCGTACGGGATTAAATCCAAACAACAAATTATTGAGTTTTCCAAACAAAACTCCGACTTTTTGGCCAAGCAAGGCATCAAAGCGCTGGTCGTGGCTTGCAACACTTCAGCCAGTGTCAGCTTGCCTGCGCTCAGGAAAAGTTTTAAGCTTCCGGTTATTGATGTCATTTTTCCTGCCGCGCGGCGCGCAGCCGGCCTCACGCAAGCGGGACGCATCGGGGTGATTGGCACCACGGCAACGATACAAAGCGGGGCCTATGACCGGGCTATCCGCCGTCTTGCCCCGAAGGTGAAAGTTTTTTCTGCGGCGTGTCCGCTTTTCGTTCCGTTGGTGGAAGAAGGCTGGACACGCGACGGCATTGCCGAAGACACAGTAAAAAAATATTTATCCCCGTTGGTGCGGCAAAACATAGACGTACTTGTGCTCGGCTGCACGCACTACCCGATGCTCAAGGGAAAGATTCAGCAGTTCGTGGGCCCGCGCGTAAAAATTGTAGACTCGGCATTGCCCACGGTGAATTTTCTAAAGGACGTGCTTCACTGCCAGGGGGCGCTGGCTTCTCCCAACGGAAAACCGGGCGCTCTGTCCATTTTCGTGTCGGATTTTCCGCGAAATTTCATCCGCATTGGCGAGCGGTTTTTGGGCCAGAAAATGAATTCAGTCGAGGTGGTGCGGCTGAAGTAATTGTAAGCATTCAGGGTGGGTGTCATGCCAGCGTAGGCTGGCATCTTGTTTTGAGGTTTTTCCGCCAAAGGCGGAT
>JACQQR010000127.1 GCA_016206875.1 Candidatus Omnitrophota bacterium | reverse complement strand
TTGAAATTTCGTGCCCTTTTCGCCACCCACCCTCACCCTTAATCCCTCTCCCTCTCGCGAGGGAGAGGGGCCGCGAAACTTGAGCGGGCTAAACAATTACAAAAAATTCGCCGGGCGCAGCGCAATGAACCTAAAAACTCAAAATCAAAATATGGAACAAGGCGAGACAAAGCGCGTGTTCCGCACGGTGAAGCAAGAAGCGCCGCTCCTGGTGAAACGCTCTCCTTATCTCCATCAAACTATTTCTACACACTCACGGGTTTGGCTGACTGTTGCCGCACTGGCTCCCGCGGCCCTTGCGGCAATCTTTCAATATGGTTTGCCGGCCCTGGCCGGGATCTTGAATTGTTTATTCGCATCCGTGATGCTTGAGTGGATTGCGGCAAAAATATGTAAACGGAATTTTTTTCAGGGAATCGGCCATGTTTTTTTGTACGGACTCATGCTGGCCCTGCTTCTACATGTCCGCACGCCGTGGTGGATTTCCTGGCTTGGGGCTTTTTTTAGTTTCTTGGCCGCCAACCCCGCAAGAAGGGGTCCGGATGTACAGCGTTTTCATCCTGCTTTTTTTGGCTGGATAGCGGTGTTTTTTTTATATCCCGTGCTTTTGGGGCATTCGCCATCCTTGTTATCTTCTCCGGCCGTGCAAACGGCTTTGCTGTTGCCGGCATTGGGGTTAGTTGCCGGCGCGATTTTGCGTTGGAAAACAGTATGCGGATTTTTAGCCTCGTGTTATCTTGTTTCATGGATGGGATTCCATGAAAACGGATTGATTTTTTCCGGCGCCTGGACGGGCGTTGTTTTACTTGCCGCATTTTTTGGTGTGACAGACTTCTGGACATCCCCGCTTGTGCCCCGTGCAAAACTTATTTTTTCAGTAGCAGCCGGAATGTTGTCGGCTGCGCTCGTCTTGGTGACGGGAGAAATAGCGGGAATTGCTTTCGGGATTCTGATAGCAAATGGATGTGTTCCTTTAATGGACAAAAAGTGACAAAAAGTGACAGTCACTTCCGCCGAAGGACGGATCCGCCTCTGGCGGAAAAGTCAGTCACTTTTTGTTCTTTTTGTCTTGATGTGTTAGATTTTAATTCAGAAGCAATATGCTCTAACTTTAAGAAAGGAAGGCAGTTATGGCTGGACATGCTCTCGACGTTACCGATACAAGTTTTGAAAATGAATTGAAGACGGAATTACCCGTGCTGGTGGATTTTTGGGCTGAGTGGTGCGGGCCTTGTAAGAAGCTGGGTCCTATCGTAGAAGAAGTGGCCAAGGATTACCAGGGTAAAGCTAAGATTATGAAATTAAACGTCGATGAGAATATGCAAACTGCCCAGCGCTTTCAAGTGATGAGCATTCCCACATTGATTTTCTTTAAGCAAGGCAAGGCAGTGGATCAAATTGTAGGCGCAGTGCCTAAAAATGTAATTGAATCAAAATTAGCCGGATTAATTTAGGAGAAAAGTGACAAAAGTGACTGTCACTTTAGTGACTGTCACTTTTGTTTAACTGTCACTTTTATTTATTATTTAGCGAAGGGTACGGATACCCACATGCGCGTTGAGTTGGAAGCCATTCTTAAGAAATGTGTTGAATTAGACGCCTCAGACGTCCATTTAACTGTAGGGCGTCCTCCTACGCTACGCATTCACGGCGTGCTCAGATCTCTGGAGACCGAGCCGCTCACTTCCGCAGATACCGAACACTATGTGAAATCGGTTACTCCCGAAAGCCATTTTGCCCATCTCAAAGAAAAAGGGGGAACGGATTTTGGCTTTGCTTTCAAGGATGTTGCGCGTTTCCGCACAGGGGTGTTCCGCCAAAAAGGATCCTACGGCGTGGTGCTCCGCATGCTCTCGAGTCGTTTTTTTACCTTGGAAGAAATCGGTTTGCCCTCCAACGTCAAAGATTTATTAACCCGTCCGCGGGGATTAATTCTGGTCACGGGTCCAACCGGATCCGGGAAAACAACGACGCTGGCTTCCATGTTGAATATCATTAATAAAGAACGGGAATGCCATATTCTTACCATAGAAGATCCGATCGAGTATTTTCATGCGCATCAGAAGGCCGTGGTCAATCAAAGAGAAGTGGGAGAAGACGTTTCTTCTTTTTCAGAGGCGCTGGTGCAAGGGCTTCGTGAAGATCCCGACGTCATTTTAGTGGGAGAAATGCGTGATTTGGCCACGATGGAGGCGGCCATCACGGCTGCAGAAACAGGGCATTTGGTATTTGCCACGCTGCACACCACAGGCGCGGCGAGAACCGTAGACCGCATCATTGACGCCTTTCCCAGCCATCAGCAAAACCAGATCCGCACACAATTGTCGGTTTCTATTGTAGCGGTGATCTCTCAGCTTCTGCTTCCTAAAGCGGATGGCAAGGGCAGAGTGGCGGCATTTGAAATCATGATTATGACACCGGCCATCGCCAATTTGGTGCGCGAGGGGAAAACATTCCGTATTACCTCCGAAATTCAAACGGGAGGCCGTTACGGAATGGTCACCATGGACAGCCATTTGCTTTCGCTGCATAAAAAAGGCCTCATTTCTTATGAAGAAATGATCTCAAAATCCTACGATCAAGGTTCCGTGGCTCAAGAAGCGGCTGCGGCTGCTGCGCAACCCGCCGGAAAGAAGCAGTAACTTTGTTGACTTCTCCGGGGTCGAAGGTATAATTTGCAAACCGAGTTGCATTCAAGGAGAATTCATGGAAGAAAAAAAGAATATAAATCCTCTATCGCCCTCCGCCGGCCCGTCGGGTTCTGACCCGGTGATTCAAGAAGGAAAATTTTTCGCTCTCATCGGTTATGTTTCCGTGTTATGTCTGGTCCCGTTAATTTTAAAAAAAGAAAACCGTTTCGCCTTATTTCACGGCAAGCAGGGATTGGTGCTTTTCATTCTTGAAGTGGCTGCCGCTATTTTGAAATCGATTCCGGCAATTGGAGAAGTGGTGTTCAGCCTGGCTTTCGTGGTGCTGGGTATTCTTTCACTCATTGGAATTATCAAAGTACTGATGAATGAATACTGGGAAATTCCCTACATTTCTCAAATTGCGCAAAAAATTTCTCTGTAGCTCTTTGGCCTTACTTTGGCCTTAATAGATTTGATAGATCGGAGTTTGAAAACTTTACATGTGGTTTGACAAATCGAAAAAAATTTCCAATATCAGTAATTGGGCTGTGATTCTCAATCCGGTCACGGAAGAAGTGAAGAAAAGATCCGCTGCAAGTCAAATTCAGCTCTTTTTTTCCGCCACTTTGGAAGAAGCCCGGGAACTTCTGGAAAACACGCCGATCATCCTTTTCGACTCTCTTTCGGAAGAAGTCGCGGAAAAAGTGCGCGATATATTCACGGGCGCGGGTTTAGATGTGGTGATGACCAGTGAAACCCTGGTAAAGCGCAAATGTTTCCGTACGGTTTGGCCCAAAGAACTCACCGTAGAGCAAATTTTCCGCCAGACAGCCTCCCGCAACACCCGGGAGTTGCGCGAGTCTAAAATGCCGGCCCCTCCGTTGATTCCCAATCTGAAGCGAGACCGGGAATTTTCGTTGCCTCCTGCGGTATTCCCAAAAGTAGAGAAGCGCGCCGAAAAACAGCCGCCCGAGCCTCAGCCACCGGTCACGCCGCCGGTTTTTGCGCAAAAACCTCCGGTGAGCCCCACAGGCGAAGCGTCTTCTTTTGCAAGGCCTTTTCGTGAGTTTGAAGAACAGAACCGGAAACTGGAGATAGAGAAAGCCAGAATTCAAGAATTGCTTCTGGATGCGCAAAAAGAAAATGAAGAGCTGCGCGTAATCAAGAAAGATTGTGAAAAGCTCAAAAAGGAAATTGTGGAATACCGCTCGCAGCGCGAGCAATTTGAAGGGGCCAAAATCGAGTATGAGGGCTGGGTCCGGGAGCTTCAGGAAGAGAAAAGCAAACTGGAATACCGCATTCGCACTCTGTCCACAGATTTGAGCAACAAGGAAAATCAATACCAGGATTTGCGCGCCCAGCTTGAGAAACAAAAAGATGAAATTGACCGATTAAAGCAGGAGCTCACCAAAGAAATAAAATCCACAAAACAATATTCAGAAACGGCGCGCAAAAAAGAGTCGGATGTGGATCGCCTGCTTAAGGAAGCGGAAGAAAAAAACGAAATTTCTCTGGGTAAAGATCAGCAAATTCATTCGTTGACTCAAAAACTGCATGCCTTGGAAATGTCGTTTGAAACGTTGAAAAACTCGTCGTTCAAGGAAAAAGAATTATTGGGGCGGGAGCTTGCCAAAAAAGAAGAATCCTTTCGCGATGCCGCCGCGGCTATCGGTGAGATAGAAAAAAATAAAAAGCAAGCGGAGGTTCGTTATGCAGGTGAGCTGGCCGCAAAAGAGGAGCGCATCGCCCAATTAAACGATTTAGCCAAAAATCTCAATCAAACTCTGGAAGAATTCCGGGTTCGTTTGCTCAAGATGGAAGAAGATATTGAAGGCAAGCGCGCCTCACTCGAAGAAACCCGCAAAGAGTCCGATTTTATTCGTGAACGCTTCGACGCGGAAAAGCGCATGTCAGAAAAGCGCTACAAGGAAAAACTCGATCAATATGAACAAGTCAAGGAGTCCTACGAGCGCCAAGCGGGCGAATATGAAGCGCTCAAGAGAAATCATGAGCGCATTCACGGCGAATGGCGCAAAGAGCATGAGCGCGCCGAGGAATTTCACGCGCGTTGGCAAAAGGACTCAGAAGAATGGGGCGCCTTACGCGAATCCCTGGAGGCGAGACTGAATGCCTTAACCTCAGACGTGGCTTCGGTGAGCCAGGCCTATCAAAAATCGATCTCCGAATTGGAGCATTCGTTAAAAGAGTTGGCCCATTTTAAAAACGAGTGTTCCGAGAAAACCCAATTGTCCACTGTCCTTTCTCTGGAGCTTGCCGAGGTCAAGAAAAATTTTGAAGAAACACGAATCCGCTTCGAAGAAAATGCCAAGGAGTTGGAAGTGGCTTCAGGCCGCCTGGAGAGAAGCCAGATTTCCTTTGAGCAAGCTTGCTCAAAAATCAATGTTTTGGAAGCGGAAAATGAGCAAGTGAAGCAGACAGTCATTGACTTATCCGAGCGGGTCAAGCACATGACCGAGCTTGAGGCGTTGAATAAACGGCTGGAGAATCAATTGGAAGTGGCTCAGCGCCAAATCAAAGATGCCTCCGCGCAGCGCGAACAGCAAGAAATGATCGAAAAGCGTTTGCGTGTTCAAAACGAGCTGCAAGAAAAAGAGGCCCTGCTTAGGCAGTTAATAGAAAAACAAGAACAGTTGGAGCAAGATGTCAATGCCCGCCAGGGGCTGATTAAAAAAGTTCTGGAAGATCAGGAAGCCCTAGAAAAAGAAATTGTCAAAAACAAACAAACCCAGAAGCACCTGCAAGAAATGAGCCGGATGAAAGATAAGAACCGGGCTTTTTCAAAGCCATCCCTTCAAATGTTTGCCCCCGATTCCGCCAAGGAAGAAGAATCCGTGGAAGAGATGTCGTCCAGCCAAGATCCAGTCAATTCATAATCAAGCCCCCACCATGACATCATGAAGGTGCATGACCGTAGCTGTGGCCGCGGCCGCAGCTACGGTCATGAACGCCCGCTTTCCCTTTTGCGCGCGTGTGTTATAATTCGCCTCATGGTTGAACTGATACTGTCCAAAATCAAAATTGACGAACGCAGAAACGAGCAGGTGATTGTTTTAAAAGAAAAAAACGGCCACCGCATGCTGCCTGTCGTTATTGGTATTTCTGAAGTGCAGGCCATTAAATTGAAGCTGAGCGGGGCGGAGCTGCCTCGTCCGCTTACGCATGACCTGCTGCTTTCCGCCATCCGGAAGCTTGGGGCAGAAGTGCAAAAGATTGTAATTGATAATCTGGAAAATAATACGTTTTACGCGAAGCTAGTGCTTCGGGATGCCCAGGGCGCCGTTGTAGAAATTGATGCCCGTCCCTCAGACAGCGTAGCCGTAGCGCTCGGGGCGCAAGCGCCCATTTTTATTGAAGAGAAAGTGCTGGAAGAGGCAGGCTTAGGCGAAGAAGAAAGCGGTCAATAACATAACATTCAGATTTTGCTTTTCTGATCAGGATTGCGTTGACAAGCTTCATGAGCGGGTCTATTGACAGTTCTAAAATTCGGTCTTGTATTTTTTATATCCGGCGGGTAGACTTCGTGATTCAAAGGCGGATATGGAAATTTTAGAGACAAAATTATTAACGGGCGAAGGGAACTCCCTGGGTGAAAAACAGGACTAGAAAAACGTTTCGCATAAAAAATTTTCTGAAAGTTGTTTCGTGGATCACTGTTCTTGTTTTTTCATGTGAACAAATTGCTCTAGCCGACCCGGCTCTCTTAAATCCACAAAATCCTCCAGCAGTCCAACCAGTTATTTCTGTTTCTTCCACAGGCCAGACCAGACCCGATACCTCTTCCGGGCCCGAGGCCGAATCCACCACGACTCAGTTTCTAGGGGATAATTCTCCCCTTAGTGAAGCTTCGCTGGCAGAACCTCTTAGCCTTGAGCCAGCATCAGATATAAGACTCAGCACATTAAAAAACCTGCCCGAAATGCCCCTGGCTAGAATTTCCTCGGAATCCACATCCGGCACAACTTTCCGCCGCCAAGACAACGATGAGATTGCGCTCAAATATGATTTTCGCAGCCCCGAAGTAGGTAAGGCAGTATTGGAGCTCAGGTATCAAGGCGTTGGTTATCCGCCTAAACCCTTCATTGATTTAAGCCAAGAAGAGAGTTTGGAGTTTGGTATCAAAGTATATGCTCAAAATGTCTGGATGGCGTTTGTAGATACATCCGGCAACCGAACAGAAGTAAAACTCAATACCTCCTCTAAATATCAAACCTTCTTTAGAATTCCCACGAATCAAATTTCCGGTGCCGCAGATTTAAGCCAGATATCCCACATTCTTTTCGAGCTGCGGGAAGCTGATGTAAAGCCGGGAAAAGAAACCTCGGATTTTACTCTCTTCGCTAAAGACCTTTATTCAAGAAATCTCGTGGCACTAGATCCTTCTCAAGATGAATATTTCAGGAAAGCGTTTAGCCAGAATTTTACTGTAAGAAATATCAGTTCCTCAAGCTACGGCCGCCTTCTTTCTTCTGATTACGAATCCTTCGAGATGGAGTTTACAAACCTCAAAACAAAAGGAATGGCAGTCTCCATCGAAATGGGAGATTTTGATCTTTCAAAAAATCCCTATTTTGCGTTTTCTCTACAGGGAGATACTTCAAAAGTCCGGGTGTGGATTGAAGATATAACGGGTAAAAACAATACGCTTTATTTGAATGGAGTCAGTGGCACAGATTACAAAGATTTTCTAGTGGATTTGAGCCGCATAGCATCCAACGGAATCGATATCGAGCATATTAAAAGCATTAAGGTTTATGGATACCCCAACGCAAATTATGTGGGTCTCGAGGCAGGAAAGTTATCAGGTAAATTTGGGTTTTGGGAAGCCAATCCCATTCAGCCCTTATCGGGATTACTCACCAATCAAGTTCAATATGAATTTTTCTATTCCGTAAATGGCCAAGCAAAAAGCCAGATATATCAATTGATGGAAGGCATAAACGAAATTGAGATCGCTGATGGCGGTGCCCACAGAAAATTCCAAGTTGAGCTTGATACAAAGGCTCCGGA
>JACQQR010000125.1 GCA_016206875.1 Candidatus Omnitrophota bacterium | reverse complement strand
TAGTACGTCGTTTCCTAAGTTCGTATAGGATTTAAATACTTTAACTCGCGGCCCCTCTCTTTTTCCGCCTCAGGCGGATCCGCCGAGGCGGAAAGGGAGAGGGGAAGGGGTGAGGGTTTGGAATTTCGTGCCCTTTTCGCCACCCACCCTCACCCTGCCTGCCGGCAGGCAGGCCTTAATCCCTCTCCCTCCGGTGGAGGGAGAGGGGCCGCCTGTTAGATCATATTTTTCCTTTAACCCTATACGAACTTAGGAAACAGCGTAATAGTTGATAGAGAAATTCGCTATTCCACATTGGTTACCGGATCTTTTCATGGCTACGAGCCGGTCCTGAATTCTATCATAAATCGTAAGGTATACTTGCATTAAAGAAGAGGGAGGAAGCTATTATGTGGATAACCGTTCAAAAATTTTTATTTTTGTCGTCGTTGATTTTATGCATCATGGGCCATACATCTTTCGTTCAGGCTGAGGACGAAGGAATTCTGGAGGATCCGACGGAACAAGCAGAGGTTTTCGAGAAAACAGGAGAAACCATTCCCGGAGTTTCGACTACCAATCAAATTGCCCGTCCTGAGCTGGATAGAGATTAATTATAGTGCGGGAGGAAGTATATTTTCCGATGACGTTTCATCAGATTCATCTTCCGGGTCTTTCTCTTTACGGAAATAAGCGGGTTTTTCCTTTGCCCGGTCAGGCACAAATTTTTTATAAAGTTCATTCTGCTCTAGCCGGGGCAAAGGCGCGCTTTCTAAAACCGCCTCCTGCTTCACCTCGGGTTTTTTCTCCGGCTGCTTGAAACAGCCGGAGAAAAATAGAGGAGTAACCATCAGGCAGGCCGTCACAATCACACAAGCTATTTTTGACTGGCTGAGCTTCATGAAACCCCCCTTTAAGTTTCCCGAACCATTCTTAACTCCGGCTGCACCGGAATGCCCGGCGGACGAAAACTTTGTAACCCCGGGTCGTAGCCAAAAATTCTATCCCCGTAAATAGAAGTGTTGGGCTGGCCCGTGATAATTAAATTGCCGTAGGTGCGCAGCTTCGTCTTGGAATAGTCCGGACGGTAATTTGAACCTCTGCTCGCGTCCAAAGGTATTGCGCCGCTATAATTTTCGGCCCGCAGAATCCCCACTACGGTGACATCATCGGGCAGGAGAAAAATCCTGTTTCTAGCCAATAAAGCCAGAGAATGCCCGGGGTCTGCTGAATGAGGCACATTTCCGGCATAAGTCACATCACCGGCAATAAAAACATCGTCCTCCGAATACACAGTCACCCGGCCCTTGACCTGGCCTCTCACATGAACGTCGCCTGCTAAATAGATAACGGCGTCAGGCGGAAGTTCGTACGTATTGATGGGTTTTTTATAGTAGTCGTTATACTGGACTATACGTGTGTGATCCCCATTTTCTTGAAATTCAAGGTATTTGTCACTAGGCTCTGATTGAAATGCCGAAAGGCTGCTGTTCTTTTTGTAAAAATATCCATACAGCTTTGTCAATTCTTCGGTTTGATGCGAATCCCCTTCTCCTCCAAGCGTTAAATCGTGGCGGTCTGGCGCGTCTTTTGCGTCAATGGTTCCGTCACCATTACGGTCACTGTCATCACTAAAGCCGTCTTGGATAGTCGCTTGCCCCGAAACGCCGTCATTGGCCACCGCGCCGTTGGCATCTAATGTGAAATCGCCGGCATACGTATCTCCATGAATCGCGGTTTGGCCCAGCCCCTGAACGGCACCTTCTACATGCAAATCGCCAAAAACTTCAATGTCATTGCCCATGGCAATCCAGTTGCCTGTGTAGTACATCGCCATTCGTTCTTTGTCATTGGAGGAAACTCCTTCAGGATTGTTTCCGTCATGATAGCCAAACTTGGCCCTGTTTCCCACAGCCAAATTCGGAATTTCCATATAGGTCATATATTTGGAGAAATTTGACTCAAGGAAAATCCTCCCCTCCAAATTGCGCGTGACTCCATTGACTGTAGCCGCAGCATTGACTATGACCCAATCCGCCTGATTTGGATACGTCATTGTGACAGCCACAGAGCCTACATTAATTCCGCCTGCCGATCGAAAATTAGCGATATTCAGCGCGGCCGTATTGATAAAGCCGGTGTAGGCATTCGTGCCCACTTGCGCCAGCGCGCTCTGCAGACCCGCCTCTGCGGCATAATGAGTTTGAATACGATCGTATTCGCGTGATATATATCGTGAATCGTAAATGGCTTTGATATAGGAAGCTCCGGCAAGCACCACGATGGCGGCCGAAAGCAGATACGTCGTAACCATCACAAAGCCTTTTTGATTATTTTTTAATTTTAAGAACTTCATGAAAGTTCTCCTTCCTTCAACAACATTCAATCCACTGCGTTGCGCAGCAAGGTTTGGCTTGAAAATGCAGATTGAATGGTGCGCGAGGCGCCTTGCTGTCCAATGCCGTCTATTTTTTGAAGCGTCAAATTTAATTGAAGCGTTTCTTGATTCTGAGCGGCCGTGAAGGTCTGAACATTATTCGACACCACACGGCTCGTGTTGGCTATCGCATTCAAGCCCGCATCCAACATTTCACGAATCAATTGATTATTGACCACCGAGTAACGCACCCACGCGCCCAACTGGCCGTTTTGCACTGTGCCCACATCGGTATAAGCCCCCCATTCGGTTACATCGGTTGTATTGTTCTGAATCACGTCGCCATCCCCGTCCCAATCTACGGGAACCTGAAAGCGAAGCACACTGTTATTATTCCCGTCCGTAGCAATATTCAAATGACTCGGACTGGCCACAGGGCTGGTTTGTCCGACTTCTCTACTGACAAAGCGAACTGTTTGCATGGCGTCATGATTCAACTCTGCGTACACATTGTCCGTGCGAAAAAGCACATAAGCCAATTCCAACACGGTATAAAAACTCATGAGCAGTAACGCCAAAAGCGCACAAACCACCATCACCTCCACCATGGTAAATCCCCGTTGATTTACTTTTGCGTTTCGAACTGCGCATTTCGAATTTCTAAAAATAGTTTGGTTCATTTCCGCACCTTCTTAAAGCCCGCTTCGCATCGTCGTTAGCTGAAGCGTTTTCTGCCTTCCTCCGGCCGCCGTCCAACTGACCGTAACCGTCACTGTCGCCAGTGTCGTAGCCCCCGCGGGATTCACCGTAATAGCAATTTGGCCGTTATTGAGTCCCGCCGGAATCATGCCGTTTGTGTTGATTTGAGCTACCCCGCCCACCGCTGTATCTTTCACCGCCTCAAGCACTGAGGAGGCCGCTGAAAGCGCCAGCACGCGCTCATGCGAATCTTCGCTCAACCGATGCGCCTGCACAAAAATAATGCAAGCGCCCACCAGCGAAATGACAAGGATAACCAGGCTCATCAAAAATTCTGCCAGCAAAATTCCGCGTTTGTTCAATCTCTCACCTTTTGAAGTGCGCTTTCTATTTTCTTCCATGCAAGTAATTCCTGCCACACACGTTCCCCACCATAAATTATGACTGCAAATTAGGGGAACCGCTTGTATCCGTAGAAGATTTATCGGGTCAATGTCAAAAATTTTTAACAGTAAAACTTTCTAGAGGAACTTAAAAAAGATTTGCTCTATAATTCGTCTCCTTATGAACTACCTGATTGTCTGTGCTACTGCTTTTATCGCAGCCGCGTTTACCTTGTTTTCAGGCTTTGGGTTAGGCACTTTGCTGATGCCGGTTTTTGCCCTTTTCTTTCCTCTTCCTTCTGCGATTGCTTTAGCGGCCGGAGTTCATTTCTTGAACAATCTCTTAAAGCTTGGGCTTTTCGTGAAACATACAGACCGCACCGTGCTGTTTAATTTTGGCCTGCCTGCCCTTTTTGCCGCAGGGCTGGGCGCCCAGGCGCTGATAAAACTTGCCGATGTACCCGCGCTCTACCGTTACGAGCTTTTCTCACGCGCCTTTGAAGTCACTCCCGTCAATCTCGTAGTGGCCTTTTTGATTCTTATTTTTGTTTGTCTGGATTTGCCCGGCTTCCCGAAATTTTCTTTTGAGAAACGCTGGCTTCCCTGGGGCGGATTGGCCAGCGGCTTTTTTGGCGGTCTTTCGGGGCATCAAGGCGCGCTGCGCAGCGCATTTTTAATTCGCGCCGGGCTCACGAAAGAAAGTTTTATCGCTACCGGTGTAGTCATTGCCTGCATGGTGGATGTTTCCCGGCTGTGGGTGTACAGTACCTCCTTTAAGGCTGAAGACTGGGGCGCCGGGCTCGGGATGTTACTGACAGCCTCACTTTCAGCCTTCGCTGGAACATTTCTTGCAAGTAATCTAGTGAAAAAAGTAACACTCGGTTTCATTCAATCTGTGGTGGCTGTGATGCTTGTTGGAATTGCCCTCGGCCTGGCCACAGGGATGTTTCATCCAACAGAAAGGAACGTTATGCTTACAGTCGGAAATCCTGCTCCGGAATTTACGCTTCAAGATCAAGCAGAAAAATTAGTTTCTTTACAAGATTTAAAAGGGAACTGGGTGGTGCTTTATTTTTATCCTAAAGACAACACACCGGGTTGTACGATTGAAGCCATCAACTTCACCAAGGATTTGCCCGACTTCAAAAAATTAGACGCCGTGGTGCTGGGCGTAAGCCCTGATTCTTGCAAAAGCCATCAAAAATTTATAGCCTCGCAAAAGCTCAAGATTAACTTGCTCTCCGACCCGGAACACACCGTGCTCGAAAAATACGGCGTTTGGCAGAAGAAAAAATTTATGGGACGCGAATATATGGGTGTTGTGCGCACCACAGTGCTTATCGACCCGAAAGGGAATATTGCGCACATTTGGCCGAATGTGAAAGTGGAAGGCCACTCGGAAGAAGTGCGGAGAAAATTACAGGAGATAGGAGATAGGAGATAGTACAGAGGAGGGAGAAAAACAAAGGCTTTTCCTATTTCCTATCTCCTCCCTCCTATCTCCTATTTATTTTTCCTATTTATTTCCCCAGCTCTTCTCGTAGCTGAGTCATGTCAACCAGCGGGAGCCGGCAAACGTGATTGCGGCAAACGGAGATTTTGTGATTCGCGCGCACCGGCTTGAACATCACTACGGTTTCGGGGAGGAATTTTGAGCGGATGATATGCAGCGCTTCTTTCGTCTCGGCGCTGGTTTCATCCCCTTCGATTTTGATTTCGCGCGAAGGCCCCAAGGCAAAATCAAAAGCAATAAGCATTTCCGGATACCCGGAAGGAAAGGCGGCGATTTGCGCGGCAAAAGCCCGGAAGGCGTCGCGCGCGTGCCCTTCTAGCTCGGGGTCTTCCGTAAGCCGGCCGGCACGCACCCAAGCGTGCGCTGCTAAGGAATTGCCCGAGGGAATGGCCCCGTCATAAAGCTCTTTGGAAGGCGCGATTAAATTTTCTGCGTCCCGGCCGGCCAGAAAAACCCCCCCATGTTTTTCATCCCAGAAAAGACGCATCATTTCCCGGGCCAGCCTTCCGGCTTCTTCCAAATTGCGGCTTAGAAAATTCGTTTCGTATAACTCCGTAAGGCCCAAGATACAAGCGGCATAGTCACAGACAAATCCCGGAATAGCAGCTTCGCCCGCGCAAAACCGGTGAAGCAAACGGCCGCTCGGCTCTCTCATTTTCGAGAAAATAAAATCAGCGGCTTTCTGGGCGGCTTCGGCGTAACGCGGCTCATCCAGGACTTGCGCGCCGAAGGCAAATGCCGAAATCATGAGGCCATTCCAATCGGCCAGCACTTTTCCGTCGCGGTGCGGACGAGGGCGCAGTGTCCTGAGCTCAAAGAGTTTTTGGCGAGACTGATTTAAAATGTCACGGGCTTCTTCTACGGAAATTTTAAAACGGCCGGCGGTTTCTTCCTGGGTGTGCGCGACACAGAGAATATTTTTTCCGGTAAATTCGCCGTGCGGGTCCTCGGCGGCATTTCCATTTTTTTCCACGCCGAAATAATAATCGAAAATTTCCGCGTTTTTTTCGCCCAGTGCGCGGCGGATTTCTTCCTCAGACCAAATGTAAAATGCCCCTTCTGATTTATGTCCTTCTACCTCAGAAGGCAAACTATCGGCATCTTCTGCCGAATAAAAGGCGCCTTCCTGAGAAGTCATATCGCGCAGGACATACTCAAAAATTTCGCGGGCAATACGCGCATACAATTCATGATGCGTAATTTGATAGGCCTCTACGTAGGTTCGCGCAAGCATGGCTTGGTCGTAGAGCATTTTTTCGAAATGGGGCACATGCCAGCGGTCGTCTACGGAGTAGCGGTGAAATCCGCCGCCTAGCTGGTCATACATGCCGCCATGCGCCATGGCCGTAAGTGTGTGCTCTACCATGCCCAGCGCCGCAGGATTTTTGTACCGCTTCCAATAGCGAAGAAGCCACGACAAGGCATGGCTTCGCGGAAATTTGGGCGCGGAGCCAAACCCGCCCCGGGCAGCATCGTATTGAGCGGAAAATTGCTGATAGGCCTTTGCCAGCACATGCTCATCCAAAGTAGAAGACGGCGGCTCTTGGCCTCCGATGGAAGGCTGTGCGCCTTCTTTTCGAAGTGCCTGTGTGAGCTCTTCAGCCGCTTGAGTGAGCTCCCCGCGGCTTGCATGTTGCTGCCACCGCCCGGCAATCATTTGAAGCAAATTGGCGAAACCGGGCCGGCCCCAACGGTCCTCCGGAGGAAAATAGGTTCCGCCATAAAAAGGCTTGAGCTCGGGCGTGAGAAACACACTCATAGGCCAGCCGCCGGCTCCTGAGATGGCCATCACCGCCTGCATATATACTTGGTCGACATCGGGACGTTCTTCTCGGTCTACTTTGACTGAGACGAAATGCTCATTGAGAATTTGAGCGATTTGGGGGTTTACAAACGATTCTTCTTCCATGACATGGCACCAATGGCAGGTGGAATACCCAATGGAGAGAAAAATGGGTTTATTTTCACTCTCAGCTTTTTTGAAGGCTTCCCCACCCCAGGGATACCAATCAACGGGATTTTCCGCGTGCTGCAGGAGGTAGGGACTTTTTTCGCGGGCTAAGCGGTTTGACATAACACACCGTGAAGCGTTGTTTGTGAAGTGTGAAGCGCCGGCGCTTTGAGCGGCCAGCGCTTCACGATTTTTTATTCGCCGTGTTGGCTTGCTTCAATTTCTGCTTCTTCTTCCGCATCGGGTTCTACGGATTCCAGCTCCCCGGAGCTATCGGTGTCGGCCTCTTCTTCGGCCATTTCTGTGGGCACATCCAATCCGGCATAACTGGTTGGCGGCTGGCATACTAAAAATGCAGCCAAAAAAGCGACAAATACCATCCATCCTTTAAACATACTCATGACAGGCCTCCTTGATGTTGAATGAATTTTGAAATCAATTACCCCAGTTGCCGGAGAACGTACTGCAAAATTCCTCCATGCCGGTAATAATTAACCTCTTCAGGTGTTTGAATCCTCGTAATCACCTTAAAATCTATTATGCCTGATAATCCCTTACTTTGCACATCCAGGATTTGGCCGGGACGCAGCCCCCCGTCAATTCCTCTGATTTCATAGGCTTCTTCGCCGGTTAGGCCTAAAGAAACCGGAGTTTGGCCACCCAAGAATTGGAGGGGCAATATCCCCATTCCAATAAGGTTCGAACGGTGAATCCGCTCGTAGCTTTGAGCCATCACGGCGCGTACCCCTAAAAGCGCCGGGCCTTTAGCCGCCCAGTCGCGCGAAGAGCCGGAGCCGTATTCTTTGCCGGCAATCACAATTAGGGGGACGCCTTCTCGGGCATAAAGCTCTGAGGCCTCAAAAATGGTGGTGACTTTGCCATCGGGAAGATGGCGTGTGAAACCGCCTTCTGTGCCGCCCGCCAACAAATTACGCAAACGGATATTGGCGAATGTGCCGCGCACCATCACCTCATGATTACCGCGCCGCGCGCCGTAGGAATTAAAATCTTTTTTTGTCACCCCGTGCGCAATCAAATATTTTCCGGCGGGGCTGTCTTCCGGGATATTGCCGGCCGGCGAAATATGATCGGTGGTCACAGAATCACCCAAGAGAGCCAGCACGCGCGCACCGGAAATATTTTTTAACGGTGCGGGTTGGTCGGGCATGTTGACAAAATAAGGAGGATTTTTTACATACGTGGAGGACGGATCCCAAGCAAAAGTGCTGCCTTGGGGCACATCTAACCTTTGCCAAATCGCATCGCCTTGAAACACATTTTGATATTGTTTGCGGAACATTTCCGAATCCACAGTTTTCATGGCCTCGCGGATTTCCGCATCACTTGGCCAAATATCCTTTAGATATACCTCTTCCCCCGCAGCGCTGTGACCCAAGGCATGTTTTTCTAAATTAATATCCACGGTGCCGGCCAAGGCGTAAGCCACCACAAGCGGCGGCGAGGCCAGATAATTGGCCCGTACCAACGAATGCACGCGGCCTTCGAAATTGCGGTTGCCCGAAAGTACGGCGGCTACCACTAAATCTTCTTGTTTGACGGCTTGAGCGATGGGTTCTTCCAGCGGTCCTGAATTTCCGATGCAGGTGGTACAGCCAAAACCCACCAAATAGAAAGCAAGTTTCTCCAAATAAGGAAGCACGCCGGTTTTAGCCAAATAATCCATCACCACTTTGGAGCCGGGTGCCAAACTGGTTTTCACCCAAGGCTTCACGCTCAACCCCTTTTCCACAGCTTTCTTGGCGAGGAGCCCCGCGCCAATCATCACGGCTGGATTGGAAGTATTGGTACAGCTAGTAATTGCCGCGATGACTACGCTTCCGTGTTTGACATCAAATTTGTTTCCATTTATTTCCACAGCGGCACGCGCGCCAATTTTCCCCAGATGATGCATAATGGCTGGATCGGGAGCGACGGCGCTGCCGCCTTCTTTCACCCAATCGGCAATGCGTTCGGGATCCAAATCATTTGATTTTCCATGCAGCATGTCGGCCAACGCTTTCCGGAATTCCTGTTTGGCCTCCCGTAAAAGCACACGGTCTTGCGGACGCTTGGGCCCGGCCAGTGACGGCTCCACTTGCGATAAATCCAATTCCAATGTGTCTGAAAAAATAGGATCGGGAGTTTGTCCGGTGCGGAAAAGCCCCTGTTCTTTGGTATAGGCCTCCACCAAAGCGATTTGTTCCGAGGTGCGGCCTGAGAGTTTCAAATAGGCCAGTGTTTCCTGATCGACGGGAAAAAATCCAATCGTGGCTCCGTATTCTGGGGCCATATTGGCAATAGTGGC
>JACQQR010000129.1 GCA_016206875.1 Candidatus Omnitrophota bacterium | reverse complement strand
GCTTGCTATAGGTACTCGCTATGATGATCATCAACGAAAAGCAGGAACGACACGTGAAGAATATGCGGATGAAGCTCTGCATCGCGGCGCCGGTATTTCAGGGGCTCCCGGAAAGGTAGATACTCGCGCGCAATTTGATGGGGGCCAAGCCCATAGCCTCGGCACCGCTACCGCCGAGCCTTCGCAGGCCGATCTTGAGGCGGCGAATCGTGAGATCACTGAGCTTGGGGTTCGCTGGGTGAAGGCCTTGATTCCGGCCGAAGGTGTTCATATGGAAGATGGCACTAAAGTTACGCGCATTGTGGATCCCTCCGAACTTCCTGAAGCGGTGCGGGCTGCTTGGCGCGGGCACAATGCCATTGTGGTGGCTGACAACGAACAATTAGGCTACGTTGCCTTTATTGGACTTCATCACATTTATCCCGTGAAGCTGGGGGATAAATATTTCCTCTCGGGTGGTGTGGGCGGCTTAAGACGCGGCGAATGGAAAACCATAGAAAAAGCCATGATCGATGCGCTCGACCTGGGCTATGCCATGACTTACAAAACCGCCTCGGTTGGCTTCAATATTTTGCCGGTTGGCGGGTCCAAAACCATGGTTCATGTGCGCGATATGGCTTCAAGAACTGAAGATGAGATTAACGCAATCTATGCCAGTCTTGGAAAAGTGCTCGGAAGATTTCCCGTGACATTTGTGGGCGTTGACATGAATACTTCCGACGATCAGTTGGCTATTGTTGGACAGTACGCGCCGGACAGCGTTGTGGGCGTGCCTGGATCTCATCTCGCCGGAGTAGCGCCTTCTCCTTGGACTGCTAGAGGTGTTTTTGCTGCTATGAAAGAAACCCTGGCTCGCCGCGGCGAAACTTTGCGTGGGAAACTTGTCACAGTTCAGGGATATGGAAATGTTTCTCATACTCTGGTGGATTTACTGCTAAAAGATGGCGCAAAAGTCATTGTTAACGATATCCCAAGTGAAAAAGCAGAGAGAGTAAAAAAACTTAAGAAACTTTATGGAGAAGTACGAATTATTGAACCAGAGGAAGAATTTGATTTCCAAGCAATTCAACCCGGCGGTTTTGTTTATTTGGACATGGCCAACAATCAAGACGACAGAATTTATCGCATTCCAGGCGTTGATATTTTTAGCCCAAATGGCCCTAAAAATATTTTAAATGCAACAAATATCGCACTGCTCAAAGCGGCTGGCGTTCGCTACGTGCCGGGCGCTGCCAATGAACAATTGGCAACCCGAGAAGATGCAGAACTTCTTCTTCGATTAGGCATCAAATATGGCGTGGATTATTTTATCAACGCCGGGGGAGTCTCTGCGGTCTACGTTGATTTATTCCGTGTAGTTATGGAAGAAATAGTAAAACAAATCGGCAAAGCTGTGGCTGATTTGATTGAGCAGGCTGAGAAAGAAGGAGTTTCGCCCAAACTTCTTGCCGATCGGATTTCACTGGCCCGAATTATGCAATTTGACTGGGAAAATTTGTTGCGGGCACGGGAAGTGGTGGCTGAAGCGGAGTTAAACTTAGTCAGGCAGAATTTGGCTGCTGTAGACAGCCGCTCGCCAAGTTTTCAACAACTTGCAAGTGACGCTGACAGTGCATTGTTACAACTACAGGGAGCTCGTGCGGCCTTGGCTGACCGAGAAGCGGGACGGCCCTCTTCTGGGTTGAGCTTAGGCGCGTTAACTTTGGAGCAGAAGAAGCTCACCTCCGGCCCGCGGGCAAAGACGTTGCCGCTCGGTCTTGAAGCTTTTGGCCGCAACGTTCAGATTGCGGCGCTTGCTGCACTCGCCATTGGCCCGGCCTACGCTGAAGAGGCGGGTTCTGCCATCGAGCTTGCTCCGGCAATTGCTACTCAGCTTGGCGCTGCGAAACCTGTATTTGCGCAAAATACCGGGAACACACAAGTTTTGCGGGCGCTTTTTGTCGAGGCGGATGGAAGCGCTTTGGTTGAAGCTTCGGCCCTTGATGAATCGATTCTTTTGGCAGGGCTCAATCCCGATATTCGCATCACTGTTTGGGTGAAGCCGGCGCAGGTGGAATCGCTGGAAGCGCGTGTGGAACGTTATGCCTTGGCAAAATATAAAGCGATGCCCGGCAACTTTTCTGTCGCGGCCGCTCCGCGAGATATCGCTAAAACGCTGGACAGTTCCGCACTCAGGGTTCCAACCGGTGTGGTAGGTGCGGAAGCATTGCTCGAGCGGGTGGCCCCGCGCCGTGGGTTGCTGCGGGCCCGTGCGGCGCTGAATCAGCCGGTGCGGCTCAATTTAACGGCGGCTCTTTTGGCTGAAAAATTGAGAGAATTTGGCCTGAAGGATTCGGATTCCAAAATCTATACGGGTGAAGACTTAGCCGATGTTTTGGGCCAAGAGTGGTCCGAGCTGGAACTAGCGCTTGAAGCCGCAAGAATGACCGCCCAAGCGGCATAGCAGTAGGTGACTGTCACTTTAGTGACTGTCACCTTCCGCCACCTCCTCTCCGCCGGAAAATAGTGACAGTCACTAAAGTGACAGTCACTATTTTCTAACTCAAACTCCTCGACTTATTCCTTCCAACTCCTTATAATTGCTCATCTTTTTGACCCTAGATTGTTTAAAAGCATCAGGTAGGATAGACTTCGATATGAAGATTATAATTATTCCATTGGCTCAAAAGAAAATGGACCAAAGAGGAATAGCAACAAGTTGGATAGAAGAAACGGTTCGAATGCCTGACCAGAAGATGCCGGGATACGGAGGCCGTAGTGTTTATCAACGTATTTATTCAATAAGTGAAAGCAAAGAGCAATTATTGCGTGTTGTATGCGAGGAAAAAAAAGGAGAGATTATTATAGTAACGGCTTATTTGACGTCTGATATGGTTCGATATAGGAGATAGGAGATTGTAAAAATGCGAATTGAATATGAACCAACACATGACATTCTGAATATAGAGTTTTTAAAGGACGTGCCGATTGTTGACAGTATAGAGTTAGAAGGGGTAATTGTTGATTATTCGGCTGATCGTAAGATTGTAGCTATCGAAGTACTGGATGCGGGTAAACGCACCACCAAAGAGCCATTAGATGCGATTGATGTGGCTATTTTAAAATCGAATCCCCGTTAAAAATTAAAAGGAATTACTCTCTTTGGAATTTCTTCTATTTGCCGCCCTGTTTATCTTGGGCATTTACCTGTTTTTCATGATGACACGCGAGTTCCGCCGCGAGATGAAGGATTTAACTATGCGCGTGGAAGGCTCTGTGAGCGGCCAAACCCAAAACTTGCGTTCGGATGTGTCTAGTCTCACTCAGGAAATTTCCTCCCAGCTTCGCAACCAAAACCAACTGCTACACGATTCTCAGCGCACCTTGGGCGAGAGGCTCGAGGGGGCTACGCGCGTAGTGGGCGAAGTGCAGAACCGCCTGGGGCGGCTTGAAAGTGCAAGCCAGCAAATTTTTGATCTGGGCCGGGAAATCCGGCAAATTGAAAATATCTTGAAAGCCCCCAAACTGCGCGGTATCTGGAGCGAGCTTTACTTGGATGAACTCATCGGCCAAGTGGTTCCCAAAGAAAATTATGTGTCTCAATACACCTTTAAAAACGGCGCTACGGTGGATGCCGTTATTATTCTTACCGATGGTATTGTGCCGATTGACGCCAAATTTCCGCTCGAGAATTTCCGCCGCATTTTGGAAGTGGAAAATGAGGAAGAGCGCCGGCCGCTCAAAGTGGCATTTGCCAATAACGTCAAAAAGCACATCGATGACATCCACAATAAATATATTTTGCCGAACGAAGGCACATTTGATTTTGCGCTGATGTACATCCCGGCAGAAAATGTGTATTACGAAATTTTATCCGGAAAAGACGATGTCATCGGCTCGAAAGCGCTTTCCGAGTATGCGCGCAGTAAAAAAGTAATTCCGGTTTCGCCCAGCACCTTTTTTTCGTATCTCCAGACTATTCTCTTGGGCCTGAAGGGCATGCGCATCGAACAAGGGGCGCGCACGGTACTCGAGAATTTAAGCCGCCTGAAGCACGATTTTGAGCGTTTCACCGACGATTTCCGTGTGTTGGGGAACCACTTGCGCAATGCCACGCAAAAATATGGCGACTGCGAAAAAGTAGCGGGAAAATTTCAAGATAAGCTGGAGAAAACCGACGAAATCAGTCAATCGCTGCAGCTTGAGCCTTCGGCGGCTGCTTTAGAGGAAAAGCAAGTGTAGTGTTGCTTGATTTATTTGTCATTCCCGCGAAAGCGGGAATCCAGTGACTTTAAGCCGTCGAAGAACAAGTCGCTGGATTCCCGCTTTCGCGGGAATGACAACAAAAGTGGAAAGGATTTTATATGAAATATTTTGCCCTCTTGCTTAGTATTTTCTTTATTTCTTCCAATATGCTTTTCGCCCAGAGCACTTCGCCGGTTTCCCAAACAGCCACGCCTTCGCCTGCTTCCTCCTCATCTTCCGTTGTTCAAAAAGATGACAAAAGAATGCTCACCGTCATGACTCAGGAAACCAAAGAGCCAACATCCAAGGAAGACGACGATTTCCTGTCACGCCTTTTTTCTCCGGTGGGGGATGCGGCGTGGGGGGTAGCGAAAACTACCTCCGATGTCCTTGGCGGCGCTTGCGATGCCTTTATCCATTTTGGTGATGGAGTATTTAAGACTGTGCTCAGCCCATTCGGCTTCGAACAGCCCCTGCCTCAAAGAACGAAATGGGATGAGGAGGACAAAACAGCCCATGATGCAAATCCAGTGGGTTGAGTCTCCAACGCGTTCTTGCGAAAAGCCTTATGAAATTTTCAAAAGCCGGTTGAGCCAATCCAATTGCCGGCTTTGCGCCTTATCGAAATCCCGCACGCACATTGTTGTCGATCGAGGAAATCCAGAAAGCCAAGTAGTATTTATTGGGGAAGCGCCCGGAGCCAATGAAGATTTTGCGGGCAGGGCCTTTGTGGGGCGGGCGGGAAAAATGCTCGATCAAATGCTTTCTGAAATTGGGCTGGATTCCAACCGGGATATTGTCATCATCAATACGGTAAAATGCCGCCCTCCCGGAAATCGCCGGCCCGCAAATGAAGAGCTAGCCGCATGCCGGCCTTATTTGCTCGAACAAATCGGGTTGCTTAAGCCCTCGGTTATCGTGTTGATGGGCAAGGTGGCGCTGAGTCATTGGATTGAGAAAAAAGATTTTAGGCGATACAAAGAGACCGGGCGTTTTTTTCAATTGGCGGCGCATCCGGGTATTGATTTTTTTCTGATCTATCATCCCGCATATCTTTTGTATGATCCAAAAAAGAAGGGCCGGTTTCGAGAGGATTTGTTGAGATTGAAAGAAAGGCTGTTCGATGCCCCCTGAACCTGTACGCATGCGAATCAAAGTAACCGGCTATGTTCAAGGGGTGGCCTTCCGCGCCTACGCGGAACGGGTAGCCCGCCAGCACCATTTAACCGGATGGGTGCGCAATCTGTCTGACGGCTCCGTAGAAATTGTGGCCGAAGGCGAGAAAAAAAATTTACTCCGCCTAAAAGACTGGGCTGAGCGTGGGCCTTCTTTGGCGCGTGTTTCCCGCATCAGTGTCAGTGAGGAGCCTGCCACAGGTGAGGTGAGTGATTTTTCGATTCGGTACTAAAGGACGAGTTGTCATTCCCGCGTCAGCCTCGGCTGGTCCGCCGGGGCGGAAAAGCCTTGCCTACCGGCAGGCAGGCGGGAATCCAGGGTTCATGCAAACTGAAAGTTAGTACACTGTTTCCTAAGTTCGTGTAGGGTAAAAAGGAAGAGTGCTTACTGATATGCGGCCCCTCTCCCTCAGATGAGGGAGAGGGGAAGGGGTGAGGGTGGG